>NZ_JBEZDR010000004.1:509207-753086 GCF_040648415.1 Nonomuraea sp. NPDC049141 | reverse complement strand
GGGTGGGGCCAAAACTCACCAGAACGCAATCAACCGATCACGCAGTGGGGCCAACACTCACCCGTAGATGGGGCCAGCTCTCACCCTTGAAACCAACCGTCGGGGCAAGGCATGGTCCCACCCCGCCAGCCTGGCGAAACCAGCGCGTCCCGACCACTGGCGACACGCCGATCTCCACCGCAGCGTTCTCCGAACTTACCCCTCGAGCGATCGCTTGCCAGAACCGCACGCGATCCTCACGCCAGGCGACACTCGGCCGCCCCGGCGAGGGAATCTGACCGCGATACAACCGGACAGCCCGCTGCTTCTTTCCCAGGCCCATGCACCAACACCTCCAACGACGAAGTGTTGCGAGCACCGATTGAATCCGCCCACCACCGGCCGGTCGATGTGCTGGACGGCTGGGAAGCCCAGATGCTGGCCGACTGGCTGATTGCGCACCCGGGGGTACAGGTGGTGTGCCGCGACCGCGCCGGCGGCTTCGCTGAGGGCGCCCGTCTGGGAACACCCGATGCCCAGCAGTGCGCAGACCGGTGGCATCTGTACCAGAACCTGTGCGTGGCGGTCGACAAGACGGTTCGTGCTCACCACGCTGACCTGTGTGAATCTTCTCTGAACTAAGAAGTTGATCATGTGTTGTGCCGCACGCGGCCTGTTCAGGTGGGAAGTTCGTGCCCGGCACTCGTGGGACGCGGGCCCCAACGGCGGGTGTTGTGGCGGCGAGTGCGGCGGTGATCGATGCTGATCTGATCACACCTCCATCGAATGGTCCGGTCAGCGCCGCGGCGAGGACGAGAAGCCACTTTTCGCTGGTGGGACCCGGCCGGTTCCCCTGCCGCCGCCAAACACCGCTGCGCTCGGTCCAAGGCCGGGCTGGACGAGGGGGCGGGCGGTGGCTGGAAGATCGGGACCCGGCGCGTTGGGCAACTTGGGGGCGTATCTGGTTCCCATCCGTTTCGCCATGAGCTGTCTGATGGGCTTTTCAATGCGGTTCCCCAACTGTTGCGGCGTGAGCTGTTGCGGCGTGCTGGCGGTGGGTGTCTTGACCGTGCCCAGATAGCGTCGCGGCCCGACGGGCGTCTGCTTGGTACCCACCCTGCGCACGTTCTGGTACCAGACCTTGCCCGACGTCGACCCGACGCTATTCTCGTATTCGAGCAGCGCGGAGTCCTTGAGCCCCCAATTGTCGGCCTGCTTGTAGTACGTCGAACGGCTTCCCTTCGTCATCGGCTTAACGTCCCCGCCATCGAAGGTGGGGAAGGCGCGGCGGTAACGGATGGCCTGCCGGACGCCGACGGCGAAGAGCACCGCCTCGGACACTCCACCCGCCCCAGCAAGGAAATGAAGGGTGGCCAAAACGGTGTGATCGCCCACCGAGAAGGCTCCTGGCTCGTTGTGCCAGGCCGCAGCAGCGTGGGCGCCAGCCTGCCCGAAGTGATCGATGGCGTCAGAGACCCCTACCACCAGGGCGGGACCGAGAGCGAGGAAGCCGCCGACGGCCTCGATGGCGGTGGACACGCCAGTCGCCATGAGCGAGCCCATCACCTGGGTCGTCTCGTCGAGGTAGTAGTTGCCGGTGCTTGGCATGTCGTCGGTGTGGCCTGCCCAGGCTCCCGCCTCCATGCCAGCGGCGGATACGGCGCTCTGCCACCATCCCAGGCTCTGCCGCACGTCCTGGATGAGCCAACTCTCCAGCCCCATGGGGTCGGCCCGGTTGATCGGATCGAAGGCCGCGTAGGCGTAGGGGTTTGCGCTGTCGGACGCGCCGAGTGGGTCTGGGCTGAGGAACTCGGTGAGCCGAGGGTCATACCAGCGTCGGCGTAGCCAGATGAGACCAGTGGCGGGCGAGCGCCAAGTCCCCGTCATGCCCAAAGGCAGGTCGCCGGGGCAGACCTGGCCAGTCCCTGGCTCGGCGCAAACCACCGCGCCGTCGGGAGCGCGGATGGCGCGCCGTCCTTCCGGGGTGTGGTCGACCGTCCACGTCAGGCCGCCGCCTGGCGACCAGTCGCCGATGACGACGCCGCGATGGTTTCGCAGCGGTAGATGAACGATCCCTGGCGTGTCGCTCCATGCGGCGAGGGCATCGAGTTCGGGTCCCCACGAGGCGTTCCAGAAGGGCACGCCGCCCGTCGCGAGTTGAGCGAGATGTGGTCCGTCGAATGCGAAGGTGTGGGCGGAGGCGCCCATCCACACGGCGGCCAGACGCCCGTCCGGGGTGTAGGCGTAGTGCTCCTGGATGTTGCCAACCGCTATCTCCGCCAGGGCGCCGTCGGGATGCCAGCTGTAACCGCGGTCGCCGTCTTCCACGATGCGGCCGGCCGCATCGTGGTCGATCTGCCGTACGCTAGCGCCGTCATCGACGGCGGCGAGCTGGTGGCCGGGGTCACGGGGCTGTACCAGCCGCCACCTGAGTTGACCTGCCGAGGAGATGGCCGTGGTCGAGCCTACGGCGCTCTCGCGGGCGTAGGTCCACTGCGGACGGCCTTGCCCCGCCGCTCGGACCGTCGCGCTAGTCGCCGCATAGAGGCCCGGCAGCGCGGGCGGCGTGGGGGTTTCGTCCTCGATGGAGAGGGCGAGCTGGTTGCGTCGGGTATAGGCGTATCCGCGCCATCGTACGGGCTGTGGTTGGGTGACGACTGATCCACCTTGGACGAGGGGATTGCTCCAACGGATGGACTCGACGCCGGTTCGACCTATTTCGTCCTGCGCAATCTGGATGTCCAGCAGGGGCGCAGCGCACACCGCAGGATCCCAGGGCGCACCACCGGAGTACTGCTGTCCCTCCGCTGCGGATAGGGGCTGGCCGGCGGAGTCAGTGTCGACAGCGGTGTATCTGATTCTCTCTGGCAATCCGAACGGGCCGAGGTCGATCCGCTCGCGCAGCGGGCTCGGCTGGCTCGGCTGGTCCTGCGTGCTGCCCGCATACCACTCGCCTAGCCACGCGAAGCGCGCTCGCCTGAGGCTGTTGCCGTGAGCGGGTTCTGTCCTCATTGCCAGCCGCCCGGCCGGATCATAGTCCTCCGCCCAGTCGCGTTTGGTCTCGCCGCAGATGACCTGGACGTGCCGTTGCCATCGGTCGCCTTGTGCCAACCATTGTGAGGCGACGGTCGTCGTGGTGCCGCCGGCGACGGTCGTCTCTGAGCTCAGGTTGCCCAGCCGGTCGTAGGTGTAATCGCAGGTGACGGTCCGATCGGCGAGTGCGAGGGGCAGTCCTGGGTTCGTGTGCTCGGCGTGGATGAGCCGGCCCAGCTCGTCGAACGCCCGGCGGACGAGAGTTCCCGAGCCGACGGGTCCAGCGTGCTCGTCGCGGACGGGATCACCGTTCGGCGAGCGTACGACGGTAATGGTGTCCGCTCCGCTTGTCCTGCTCGCCAGCCAACCCAGCGCGTCATAGGTGAACGTCTCGGTCGGGGGCGGTGAGCCCTCGGCCCGTCTACTGCGTAGCCGTCCGAAGGCGTCCCAATCGTAGATCGTGACCGATCCAGAGGCGTCAGTGACCTTGATGGGCAGCCCGCGTGGGTCGTGCTCGGCTAGCGTTACGTCCGCGTCAGGGATCTCGTCGAGCGGTTCTGTGATCAGGATGGGCCTGCCCAGCCAGTCGCGGTCGATCTGGATCCGGTGGACGTAATGGTCTTCCAGACCAACCACGTTGCCGTCGGCGTCCCAAGCCATGCTCTGGCTGACGGTAACGCCGCGAGCCAGAGCTGTCTCGACAAGCGGCCTGCCTGCGGCGTCCAGATCCTGAATGACGCAGGTGGTCGCCACTGTGCCGTTTTCGGCCGTGCGGATGGTGGCAGTCCATCGGCGAGCCGGTTGTTGCCGCTGTCCGGCGATGGTCATGGTCCCGTCGGGAGTCTGGGTCCAAAGGGGCGTGCCCAAGGCGTCACGGGTGACGTGGACCGTCCCCTCGCCTACTTTCTTCGACTTGGCTGGCAGGCCGCCTGCCGTGTAGGCGCCGCGCCAGACCTCTACGCCATTGAGTCTGGTGTGGATCGGCCGTTCGAGGGCGTCGTACCCGGTTGTCGACTCCCACGGTCCTGGGGCGGGTAGTGCAGCGCCGTAGGGTACGTTGCTGCGTCTACTGGCCGATGGAAGGTCTCGATGTGTCCAGGCGTGTTGCCAGGTGACGCCGCGTGTGTCCACGGTCTTCACCAGCCGCCCGAGCCCGTCGTGGCCGAAGCTTTCGGTGAGCAGGCCTGTGGCGGTATCGTCGGGCGCGCCGTACCTGATTTCGGTGATCTCACCGTCGAGGTCGCGCTTCACCGCCAGGCAGGGCCCCGGACCGCCTCCGACGTCGCGCGTGGCGACGCCGCGTAGCCGTTTGCGGCTGTCGTAGCGGAAGGTTGTCGTGGTCGCGATGGGATCGCCCAGGTCACGTAGTCGTTCCTCGCCTGTCCACGAGTACGACCGGTGTACGTGTTGGGCGGTGGGCGGGGTGGTGAAGGCACCTACGGCGAGTGCGGCGTCCTCTGCCAGCAGGTTGCCTGCGGCGTCGAAGGTGCGGCGCACGTCGCCGACGGGTATGTCGGACTCGTCGTAGCGGTGAGTACGGACGGGATTCCCGCGCGCATCGTAGCTCTGCTCAGTGCGGACGCCGAGCACGTCGGTCAGGCGGGTGACCCTGCCGTCGGTGTCGCAACGGATCTCGGTGACTCCGGCAGCGGTGAAGAGGCGACGCAGATGCCCGGTCATCGCATAGGTGTAGCCGGTGACCAGGACGGACTCGGCATGGTCTGGATCGCAGGTATCGATAATGTCGTCGACGAGCTCCACTGGCAGGTCGAGGCTGGCCAGGGCGTCGCCGAGATCGGCGGGTGCGGTGTCCGCTGGCACGAGCCATTGATAGGGGCCAGCGAGTGCGGGGCATGGTGCGCGGTCAGTCGGGCCCCACACCGCAGGATAGGTGCCCAGGTACCTGGTGCTGCGCTGCCAGGCTGGCATACCCCGGTTTCCTGGGCCTGCGGAGGCTTGGGTGGGTTCTGAAATACCCCCGTAGGGAGCCTCCAACGGGTGGTAACCGAAGGTGTCGCGGTCGCCGTCCGGCCCCTGGATCCAGGCGGGCAACCCGTGCGGTGACCAGCGCAGCAGAGTGATCTGGACGTCCTCGTCGCCGGGGCGGCCGCGGACGACCATGACTGGTCGGCCCTTCGCGCGCTGCGCGGCTATCGTGGAGAAGCGGTCGCCCTGCGCGCCGTCCCCGTTCAGGTCGGCGCCGTACAGCTCCAAGGGTAGTTGCCAGGACGCGATCACTGCGAGGTCGTAGTCGCCGGCGGCGGTTCTCGCCCAGCGAAATCCCCATCCGTCGAGTTCCTGGAGGACGGGCAGCAGCGAGCCGGGGTCGTCGGCCGGCAGCTTGAGTGACAGTTCCTGGTAGTCGACGATCCGCCGCTCGGCGCGGTGGCGGATCTGCAGTGTCCGTAGAGCGCCGCCTGTGAGGGCGGGTCGTTGCTCGAGGCTTCCGGATTCAACTACGACGAGCTCGTTGAAGAGCGGCTCGTAGGTGTAGGTGGTGAAGCGGCCGACGCTGCTAATGAAGACGGCGTCCCGCTCGTCCTCGTCTATGACGCCGAAGCCAGCGGCGTGCTCTTCGACTCTGATCAGGTTGTGGCGGCGTGCCCAGAACGCTGGCAGCCATTCGTTCCAGCCCCGATTGGCTTCAGGATCGATCTCGTCGAAGGTGAACAGGGTCGAGCCTGCGGCCGGTGACCAGTTCGCCGGCGTTGCGGTGGGCCGCCGTTCCTGGACGATGCTGCCGTCGGCGTTGACTAGGCGCTCGGTGACTATGTAGGTGCCTGCTTCGCTGATCGCCGTGACGAGAGGCTGGCCGAAGTGGTTCACCCCTAGGTATGTGACGTCTCCGTCACGGTCGATCCATCGGATCCATGCACAGATTCGGTTGGCGTCAGAGGCGATCCGGTTGCGCCCGCCGAGGATCCGTTCGGCCACAGGTCGTGGCCCACCGGTTGGATTGGGGATCGTGGCGGAGACTAGATCGTTGTGCGTGGGATCGCTCCACTGCGCGTCCAGCAACTGGTGGCGTGTCAGCCTGGTGCGCTTCAGGGGTAGGTCGGGGCGAGGGTGCCGCTCGGCTTCGGGGGGCTGATAGTAGGCGTAGGCGCGCCGCCAGGTGGGCAGCTCGCGGGCCTTGATGGCCATGGCGTTGTAGTCGCAGCTGGTCAGGTTGGGGGCGTTCGCCGGGGCGACGGGCTGGGTCACAGGGATGGGACCTGCGGGCGGCTGGGCCTCCAGCACGAAGCGGTCGAGTAGTGCCTTGGGTAGGAAGGCGTCGGTGAGGTCACCGTTACTGTTCCCGTCGGGACCTGCCTCGACGTAGGCGAACGTGGCCTTCGGCAGGCCGGTCCGCCAATGGTCCTCCTTGCTGTCCGGGGGAATTCCCGCCGGGTGTGGGATGGTCGAGGAGCTGCCGTAGCGTTGGGCGGTGACGCGGCCATAGTCGTGGCGCCACGGATCGGCCTCGAATCGGCTCTCGCTGTCCACGACACCGGAGTGCTCCACCAGGATGATGTTGTCGGCGACCTCGGAGATGTAGCCGTTGGCCGCCCGCCGGGCCAGCAGGACGGGATCACCCTCGGCTCGCCGGCCTGGACCGAGCGCCCCGGGTCCGTTGCCGCAGATCTCGGCATCCCGATACCAGCAGCCTGTGAATGTGGCGAAGTACGCGTGGTAGCGCTGTTCCACCGCGTCGCGCCAGCGGTCGTAGGAGGGTGGCAGCGGTCGTGCCGGGTCCGTGGTCGGCCACTGGTAGGTGTAGATCAGGTCGCGGTCCCCGCCCGCTTGCACATCTTCGCTCGCGTCCGGCTGGTCATGGCGGGTCACCGTGACCAAAAAGCTCTCGTTGAGCTCACTGGGGTAGTCCTGTGGTCTGGCGTAGCCGAAGGCGACGAAGGTGCCGGCTGGACCCTTCACCTCTGCCAGCAGCCCCGCCTCTGGGTGTGCTGGGAAGTCGTAGGAGGCTCCGGCTGAAGGAGCCTGGTGGTAGTGGAAGCTCAGTGTCCTGCCTAGGTCATCAGTGACGGCGCGGACTCGGCGCAGCAGGCCACCGTCGACGCCTTGTGGGACGCGGGGTATGCCATCGGCGGTGAGAATGTGTCGCAGATAGGCGGCGGCATAGCGCAGGTTCTCTCGTTCCGGGGCTGGGCCGATGTCGGAGAAGTCGGTGGGAGAGAGCTGCCAGGAGTCGCTGGGCCTGTCGGGCCGGCGGGCCTTGCCGAGGAGGTAGGACAGCACCCAGTGGGGGCGTGAGCTGGTCGACTCGTTCCTGGCGGCGAGCCGCTGCGGATCGCACAGGAACGCAAACAACGCGCCCAGCGGCGTGGGTTCGTACTCGAGGTCAAAACCGACGCCGAACCGGTCGCGGTCGGACGTCAGGTAGCCTTCACCGTCGAACAGCCAAAGGTGTCCGTCATTGCCGCGTAGTGCCCATCCGCCCTGCGCGGTTTCTCGGAGTGTCCTGGCTCCGCCCGCTTGCGGCAGGAAGAGCGTGGTCGCCGTATCGAGCAGGAAGAGCTCGCTCCCCGCTGCGCCGTCGTGCAGGAGCACACCGGCCGTCTGCTCGGGCAGTCCACCACACCAGGGGGACAGGAACTCTGGAAGGTTGTCCTGGGTGAGCCGTTCGATCCTTCGGTCCCAATTGTGCAGCCAGTTGCTGCCCAGGCTGCCGCGAAGTCCGCTGCCCGAGTCGTAGTGGCGGGTGAACTCCAGGGGTCTGACGGGACCGGGGAAGCTCATGTCGACGTAGTTCAGCAAGAGCGCGCCGCTTCCCAGGTCGATGGGGTCACCAACCGCACTCGTCCCCCCCGTGCCCGGGGTGGGCTGCTGGCTGGTGGAGGGTGGCTGCTGTCCTGAAACGGTGTGCGTGAGGTCGTCTGGACGCAGTCCCCCACCGAGGGGGCGCTCGTGGTCGAGATGCCGGTTCGGACCATCGTGTGGGTTCGCCGGCGGGGGCAGGTCCTTCTCGACGGGCTGTACTGGCGGCTCGGCGGGCGGCGGCTCCGTCGGAGGTGGCCGCCAGGTGAAGGTGGCGGCATCGACGGTGACCTCCCAGCTGTCGTCCGAGTCGTCTTCGTCGGGGTCCTCCTCGTTGGGGTCTGTTGCGGCGACAGTCGGATCGTAGGGGAACTTGTTCACATGGGCGGTGCACGATCCCTTTTCGTCGCAGGTGATGCACTGCTGCAGACCACCTTCGGCCGGAGGGCTGCATTTGGTGCCCGCGTCCTGTGGGCCCTGCCAGCCGTACTCTGCCTTCAGCTGCTCATTGACGAGGAAGGTGTAGCCGGCGGGCGGGGGGTTGCAGCGGCCATAGCCCTCGTTGGGCCCCGGCCGCGCTGCCTCACAGAAACGGTCGTGTCCTGGAGGCTGCTGCTGGCAGCTCTCGCACCAGCCGCCACACGCTGGCGGAAGAGACTCCCACCCCATGATCTGCGTGCAGAGCTTGGGGACGTTCCGGCCCGTGACCGTTCCCCCCGAGCCGACCCCACACCCGGTCGATCCCGACCCTTCGTCACCACCGCCGGTCCCCGGAGTAAAGCCAACGTCGGTGTGGTCGCAGATCGGCTTCGCGGCTTGGCAGAGGGGGTCGGCGATCACGTTGGTGCAGATGTGGGGGAACTTGCCGAGCTTCTGACCGGCCTGGGGTGGCTGGCCGTAGACATCGAAGGTGATGACCGGCTTGCCGGACTCACGCCGGGCAAGCTCGGCTTTCGGCCGGATCTTGGACACCCCGATACGTTTGGTCGCGTATATGGGGCCCTCGCCTCCGCCTGGTCCATCGGGAACACAGATGGTCGGCTTGCCGCAGCAGCGGCCAGGCTCCCCGACCACGGTGGCATCCACCGCCAGGGACGCCTTGGCGCCCACCCAACTCGCCGTACCCGATAGCCGAACGGCGACGACGCTGTAGTCGGTGAAAGAGACCTGCTGAGTGGTCTGGTCGAAATTCGGATCGCGGACGACCAGGAAGAGCTCCCCCGAGAACGTCTCCCTTGCGCCTCGCTTGCCACGGGTACGCGGCTGCCCGGCGTACGCGGCCAGGACGCCCAGGGCGGCCGGGTCGTTGGCCCGGCCGGCCAGTGCAGCCGCACGGTCGCGGACCTCGAGGTCCACCGGCTGGGGAGACGTCACCCTGGATTCGTACGCCGCGGCTAGGGCTCTATCAAAGTCCCGTTGGCCCAGCACGACCACGTCGCCGGTGTTCTGCCATACGCGGACCGTGTCCATCGGGTTCCTCTCCAGGGCCGTCAGACGGTGAGGTGCTCCAGGCTGGTTAGGGTGACCAGGACGGCCGCGCCGCCGATTGCGGGGGCAGAGACAGGCACGCCCGAGGCGTCGAGGACGACGGCAGCAGGCGCTCCAGGCAGGCCAAGCTCGCGGGCTGTTCGATCATCGCGGTCGATCGCCATCACCCCGGCCGGCGGATCTCCAGGCAGGGTCTGATCGGTCAGGAAGACCAGGCGGTGTGCGGGACGATGACTAGCCGCCTCCATGACAACGCCACACTCTGGGCATTGACGGGCGGTCGTGATGACCACAGTCCAGCCGCCCTCCGGATCAGCGGCAAGGACTGGAGCGCCGGTTCGTGGGTCAACTCCCAGAACACCGTGCCGCCGCTTCGTTTCCGGCTTCTCCTCCGCGCCGATAAGGGACTTCATGTATTCGGCGATTTCCTCCACCCCGAGCACAGGGACGCCGGTGAGGGCGCCGTCGCCGCGTATGTGTACGAGGCTCGGCGTAGCGGTCACACCGTAGGCATGGGAGAGTCCCTGGTCGCCCTGGACGAGTACCCTCGGAAGGCCCGCCGCCGCCGCCAACCGTACGTTCTGCCCGATGTCGCCGCGGCTGATGATTAGAGTCGCCGCTCGGCTCTCGAGCTGGCCCTGCCAGCGTGCCACCGCGGGAAGCAGCCGGTGGCAGGGGGCGCAGTCCGGGTCGGCGAAGACCAGCACGACATCGCGGCCGTCGCGCAGGATGTCATGCAGCCTGATAGTGGTCCCGTCCGTTGCTTGCAGTTCGAAGGCGGGGGCCTGAATCTCGTCAACCCCATACCTGTCGCGTCCCGCGTGGAGGAACCAGCTCTGGACCGAGATGACGACGACAGCCGCTACAAGCGCTTGTTCCGCCAAGGAGTAGCTCGGCGGGGGTGCCCACGCGAGCGCGAGGGCCACCGCTATGAGAGCCGCGTTCCTGAGGACCGCTCTCCAGCCGATCGGGCGGGCCGTTCCTGGGCCGAAGCACGCACACTGTGGCCGGCGCCCACGCAGGAGGATGACCACGACAGCGGCGGTGAAGATCGACAGGAGTACCGTCGCAGCGATCCCGCCCAAACGGGCGGAGCCAGGCCAGGAGGCCAGGATCGCTGCTGTCAGTTCCATGCCTGGAATCGCCCATCGTAACGGGCGGATGAGCGCAGTAGGGGTGCCGAACTGTCGCAGCGTGAACGGTCTCATCCCGCCGTCGCCAAACTTGGAGAACGCCGCGATCCCCAGGCAGCTGGCCACCAGAATCTGGCAAGCGGCCATGCCCGCCTCAAGGGTCGTCACCCTCGCAGTGTGAACGGCCGGGGCTGGTTCGGCCAGCGGGTATTCGGGACATTTATGTCGCGCAGGCTCGCGAACGGCTTACCGAAGCCACTGCCGGAGATCAGCAAGGTGGACAAGAGCGTGATGGGCGACGGCGCGCCGAGGTGACCACGACCTTGTCAGGAAGCGGCGCCCTGTGGTCAGGGCGCTCTTAAGGGCGGGTTCAGGCAGTATCAGGTGCGTCTCGCGATCTCAGGAACCGATGGCAGCCCGAGATTGATGGTGGCAGCCCGGCTGGTCTCGGGTGATGATGGCGGCCAGCACGTTGGCCAGTTCGGGGGTGACCAGCAGCAGCCGTTCCTCGTTGATCTTCGATGGGACGATCTGCAGCATGGGGACCACTTCTCCAGTGCGGGGCAGCCGGTGTAGGGTCGGGGACTGGCGCGGTGGCGTCTCCTGGCGGTAGGGCCTGGGGCCTTCATATTCCGCCGGTTTCCCGGTCGGTTGTGCCACCCCAGTGACCGTGGCCAGGTTCGTTGCTCCGTTTCCAGTCCCCGCCCGTCAAACCGTGCATGCGGTTCTCCCGCACACGGCTTACCGACGTCGTTCACCGTCGGCATTCGGTCTTCCCCGCCAGTCCCGGAAGGGCCTGGGCGCGACGACGATTCCAGACAGCGTGACCAGCCCGAGTTGGTTCGGGGACTGGAAGGCGACCACCGACCAGCCGAACTCCCGCGAACGCCGATGACGTTTGGCGATCACCAGTGCCAGCCGCATCCGCGCATAGCTCCTGATCTAGCTGGGCACGGCGGGGTCGGCCAGCCCGCAGGCGCCGGCGTCGAGGATGCCGTCAGCGTTGCCTACGGCCCACACCGCGCCGGGAAAGACGGTACTCGGCGGGCGAGTAGGACGGTCGCCCGCGCACGGGCCCGGACGTAGGAGCGCGGCGGTTGGCGAGGAGTTGGCGAAGCCGTTCAACGAAGGATGATCTTCGCGTGCTGGCGGCTTCCGCAGCCCACCAGCACGCGCGGGATGGTCTTCATGGTGGCCGCTCGCAGGCGATCGGCGGTCGTCTGGTGTTGACGGTACCGCCAACGATGATCTTGGCGGAGGATCGCGTACAAACAAGATCGCTAAAGCGCTGAACCGCACCGATCGCTTACATCGATTCGGCGGTTGGGCACGAGTCCGCCGCTGGACTGCTCACCACGCTGCTTGGCGTGGAGGTCCCGATCAACCGGCAACTGTTCGCCAGCAGCCTGGGCAGCGGGCAAGGGTGTGCAAGCTCAACGGGCGTCCACCGGAAGGCCAGGTCCTCTCGCTAGAGGACCTGGAGGAGATCGGCTACTCCTTCAAGCTTCTGGAACGGCTGTCTTGACAACGCGAAAAGGCCCCGCCCACCTCCCGAAGGAGGTGGGCGGGGGCGGCTCTAGCAGGTGGCCAGCATCTCCGCGAGCGCTTCCCTCTCGCTGGCTTGCATGGACAGGCCCCAGTCGAACTTGACGTCGGTCCAGGACCGCGCGTACTCGCAGTAGAAGCTCGTCAGCGGCGGCTTCCACACGGACGGATCCTTGTCGCCCTTGGACTGATTGACGTTGTCCGTGACCGCCCACAGTTGGCTGTCGGACAGGGAGTTGGCGAACGCTTTGCGCTTGGCGGTGTCCCACGCCCACGCACCCGATCGCCAGGCCTCCTTCAACGGCACCATGTGATCGATGTCGAGGTCTTGCGGGTCTGTCCACACGCCGCCGTCGTAAGGGCTGTGCCAGGTACCTGAGACCGGGGAGCATTTGGTGTTGGTTTCGACGTTCTCGCCGTCTCGGATGAGGACCGTCTCACGGGCGTCGCACTGGCCTTGGACAGTAGCCCAGTGGATGAACTTCTTCCGGTCGTAGGTGTCGGCGTGCGTCTCTTCAGATGTGGCTACTGCGGACAGCTCGTCGATCGCGATCTGCGCGGTCGGGATGCCGGGCGGCCCCGCCCACGCCGTGCTCGGGGCGAGCGGGATGAGCAGGAGTGCGCTGACGGCGGCGCTGATAGAGGCGAGGGCGATGCGGCGCATGGGAGCCCTTCTGTTCCCGTCTCGGCCAGGCGGCGTTGCCTGGCGGGGCGAGATGGGGAGACAGAACGAAGGTCTCAGTCAGGTAAAGGAGGTCGCTATCCTTGTGTGGCACAACGTCTGACGTGCGTCTTTGCGGCGTGTCTCATGTAACACGGAGCCCCCGACCTGCAGAGTGTGGGCACAGGCCGCATAACGTCCGCCTCGACTCTCGCTGCAGGCGGCAGACGCATGAAACGGGAAGCCCCTCGCTCCTCCGCAGCGGAGAGGTGAGGGGCTTCTTTGCGTTTGTACGGCTAGGCATGTCGGCTGCGTCGGGAACTGAGGCTGATCACGTTCGTGATCCGTCGACTTGGCAGTTCAGCCCCTGTCGCATGCCGCGAGAGCACATCCTCGGCGAATGCTGGCGTCCAGTTCGCGGATCGAGCCAGGCCTTGCGCCGGGTGGGGCCCGTACAGGGTTTCTGCCATGGCACGGAAACCGCGGGGCTTGGTAGGGGCGATGGCGGCCCGCTCTCGTAGCCGTTCGCCTCGGGCGGCCATCTGCTTGAACAAGCTGGTGTAGCGGTGGTCATCGACTCGGCCCAGACGCCGTGCGGTGCGGATGAGGGCTGCGATGGATACTCCCCAGCGCCTCTTCAGCATCGCGAAGTCCTGGATGGTGGGATGCGCGGGCATCTCCTTCTCCATGGCATCCAACGGCGTAAGGAGGTGCATGGCGAACTCGTCGGCTTCCTGCTCCAAGGTCTTGCTGGCGCCGGCCTCTCGGTGCAGCAACGCGTGACCGAGTTCATGCGCCGTCGACCAGAGTTGCCGGTCGCCAGCGTCGGTGTCGAGGAGCGCTAGAACGGGTTGTTCGCCGAACCACAGCGAGAACGCGTCGCGCCGGGTGTTGGGCATCGGAAGCGCGATCACGAGGAAGCCTGCGTGTTCGAGGAGAACGGGGAGGCCGAGAGCGGCTTCACGAGGCTTGAGGCCGAGGGCTTCGCGCGCGGCCTGAGCGGCCAGTTCGGGAGCAGTGCCGAGAGGTTGGGGGGTGAGTGTGAGTTGTGGGCCTTCCAGTTGGTCGAGCATGGCGAGCGCGGCTTCCGCGACTATCTCGCCGCCGCGTTTGGCCTGGCTGGCTTCCTTCATGCTCATGCCTGCCCGCGCCCGGAAGTGAGTGGGTAGCCCATCGAAGGTGACACGTGGCCCTTGCTGGAAGAACTCGACCGGGAATCCGGTGGTGGTGGCGAGCTGCGTAAGCACGTGCATGGGCAGTTCGTTCACGTCGCGTTCAGCGTTGGACAGCGTGCCCTGGCTGATCCCGATGTCCGTGGCCAGGGCCTTCTGGGTAAGCAGGCAGAACTCGCGCGCTTGGGTAAGCCGAGTTCCGTAGATCACTGTGCCTCTGCCTCCCCGTTTCCGGTCTTGTCGTCCCGGCGACGGTACTGCAGATCTTCGACCTGGGTGTAACGGCCCAGCAGGGGCACGCGCCAGTCGATTTCTACCTGGCCGCCACGAACGCCGACTGGCCGGACGAGGTCGAACCGCAAGATGGTCGAGCCCTCCGCCGTCCACTGGATGACGACATGGTTCTTGCGTGGGCTGCGCTTCGCCATTTCGTCGAGGCCGAGGTTGAGTTCGCCGTCGCTCACGAGGAGGATGGCGCGCTCGGGGATTTGGCTGACGAACTTCAGCTTGGCCTCAGTCGTCGGCCTGGGGATTTTGATGTCGGTGGTGTGCCACACCCGGATGATGTCCTCTGGCAGGTGCAGGATGATGCCGCTCATGGGGAGGCCCAGATCGTCCTCATCTTCCAGCTCCGGGTTGAGCTGCTTCAGCTCCTCCACGGCTTCTCTGCGCGTCATGTGGCGGTAGAAGTGGATGTCGCCGCCGGGCTTCCAGCCGCGGTCGTCATGCACGTGGTCGGCAGTCTGGATGCCCTTCTCCAGAGCGCGGAAGACCTCAAGGCAGGCTGTCTCCAGTCGTGCGGAGGTTGCCTCGGGAGAGTTGTCTGCGGTCACGCGATTAATCATATTCATAGAAAATACACACCCGCTACCCGAACACGCCGTGATCGATGCAATGAGGAAGCCGACCGCAACCTCTCCCTCGTCACCGTGGGGCGGTAGTCCCCAACCGCTCGTCGCCCAAGGAGAGAGGCATTCAGGCCAAGAGCCCGCCGCTTCCACGTGGAGCGGCGGGCTCTGTCGTCATGCTGGGGAAGCCCTATCTGGACGTGTGCGAGCCTAGGAGACGCCTCCGACAGTTCTTCAGCAGGCGACGTACGCCTTGCTGCTGCGCCCCCACGAACAGCTGTCGATCTTCTTCAGGTCGCTGCCCCGGTAGATGCCCGCCACGTCGCCCGCGTTGTTCCACACGTACCACTTCTGCTGCCAGAAGATGGTGCTGGTGCCGTCGTTGCCCTCTCCGGACCGTACGGTCACGCTCTTACCTGGCTTGAGGGTGAACTTGGGGAAGCGGTACTTGTGGCCGGTCTTGTCGCGCAACAGCCATTTCTCCAGGTTGATCGCCTTCTTCGTGGTGTTCTTCAACACCACGTACTCGCCGTTGAGTGAGGTGTTGCCGCCCCGGTCGGAGCCCGGCGAATCGTAGTAGACCTTCGTGATCTGCACGGCCGGAGTCGCCGCCTGGGCGGCCGAGGTGAGGGTGAGCAGCACGGCTGCGGTCGTGCCGAAAGCGGCGAGAGCGGGAGCGGGACGCATCGTTGAGTCCTCTGCATGGGGGGGGAGCGGTACCTGGCGGAGAGTGAGACGCCAGGTACACCGCGTTGGTTGTCGCGAGAGGGCGTCCGCTTCTGGCCAACACCCCGCCCCCTCCGTGATCGCACGCACGTTCGGGTCTAGGCTCGCCCCGAACCACGCACCAGGGGAGATTCACCATGGCCGACTTCGACGAGCTGATCCAGATGCGCCGCGACTTCCTGGCAGCTCAGGAGCGTCTGGCCACGGCCGGGCGCGAGATCCCCTCGCAGGCTGCTGTAGCCGCCGGCGCCGAGCCCGCCACCGAGGAGCAGCAGGAAGCGTGGCTGGCCCTCCAGGGCGAGTGCCGACGGCTGGCTGTTGCGATCCAGGAGCACAAGTACTGGCGCGAAGTCGACGACCCCAAGGCGGCCCGCAAGGCCCTGGAGGACGCCGCCAAGGCAGGCGGTGACGAGCCTCCGCCCACGGCGTAGCGTCAGGTCGTGGAAGACGACGACGAAGCACGGCGCCTTCTCTATGACGTGCAAGGCGCGTACGCGCGGTTGCAGCAAAGCCCCGCCGACCTGGACGGCATGCTGAAGGCTGTGATCAGGGTCAAGCGGCAGGCTAGGTTCGCCGCGTGGAGTCTGAGAAAACTACGTCGCCGCAGGAAGAGAGCGGCGCGGGAGGCGGCCCGGGGTTCGTAGCAGCCCGATGATCCGGGCATAGCCGCGGCTACGGCAGGCGGCGGGAGGCTGACGCCGGCACGCGGGGGAAGTCGTACACCTCGCAGAGGTCGGCCAAATCGACATACCGGGGCAGGTCGGAGAGTCCGCAGCATGCGACGTGGTATCGGCGTCCTCGGACCCTCTGGGTGACGCGCAGGCATGGGTGCCGGCCGAGCACCATGGGCTCGACCTCGATGCCGCCAGGGCCGCGCCAGACTGCCACATCTCAAATCTATATAAACAGGACGGGGTGTCGTAATCTCGGCATGCCTCAGTCCGGGGAGCGGCTGAGGCCCAACACCTCTCAGGCGTGGAAGCGTCCCAGCCGCGCCTAGGCGAGCGGGGCCCTGCTGTTTCAAGCGGCTACTTTCACTCACTACAGATGGACGAAGCTGTTGCAGAGGTGTTCAGCTGCGGGAACGCAAAGAAAGCCCCTGCTCGCCCGTTGTGGGCGAGCACAGGGCTTCGGTCTGCCCCGGAGGGGATGCTACGGCAGGCGCTGCACGACGACGACCTGCGCGACAAGATCCTCAACGGCACGTACCCGCCCGGCAGCGTCCCGCCCTCCTCACACGAGCTGCGCGAACGCTACCTGATCAGCGAAGATAATCGTCTCGTAAACCCAAATCCGCCTAAATGGCAGAACAATAGCTGCAAAACATACCCACTTCGTGACGGTTGGCGGCGTATTGTTGTTTTATCGACCTCGGACCGCCAAGCGATCAAGCCTCGCGAGGTGAAAAGAGAAAGGAATGGCCTCCATACCGGAGAGGAGCAGCTTATGCATGGGAAGCGACGTCTGGTTCTGTTCGGGCCGGCACTGCTGGCCGCCCTTGCACTCCCGTCGGCGGTATCGCACACCTCTACCGCGCCCAGTTCGGCGCAGGTGAAGCAACAGGCCAGCGGCGGCGCGGAGGAGCACGCTATTCGCTGGCAGCGGGGGCCCAAGGTCCGCTGCGCATCGCCCGTAATGCCAGCGAGGCTTTCTCTACCTAAGTGCGAAGATGTTAAGAACAAGAAAGTGGTCGGTGGACTTTGCTACTCAGGCAAGATATGCAAAGAAACCAAAAAGAATGGTGATATCGCCTATTCCGGCAGTGGGAACTTGCATGCCTGTCCACCCGAGGAGCCCAAGCCTGGCAAGATCCGCCCTCGGCCGGATATTGAGAAGAAGACTCCACGCCCAAGGTGACTCACCAGCGTCCGTTGTATGCCACAAAGACAACCTGGGACTTCGTCCGTCGCCACACAATCTCTGCCGTGTTCTACAGGCATCAGCCGCCCCCGCCTTTGACAGCGGCGGCCGCAACCCGCTCCTCGGCGATCAGTCACCCGCTGCTGCGCTCAGGAAGGCCGAGCAGACGACGTCTTCGCTTCCGCAAAGGCATTCATCGAGCGCGGCTGAGGTCTCCTCAACCGCCGCCAGACTCGCGTGCAGCATTGCCGCTGGCACAACGAAAAGCCCCCGGCCCACCTCCGAAGAGGCGGGCCGGGGGCTCCGCTACGGTTGACTGCCGTCGTGTTACCGCTGGTCTGGCGGCGGGTCTGGGCGGGCGGTGTGCTTGGCCTTGTAGCCGGACACGTACGTGATCAGGCCCGGCAGCAGCGGAATCGCGAGGGACTCCAGCCAGTCGGGCAGGAACGAGATGAGGTCGAGGTCGGCGTTGACCGTCTGTAGGACGGTCAGGGTGGCGAGCAGGCCGAGGTAGCTGCCCGCCGTCGCGGCGGTCACCTTCCGCTCGACGGGCTTGCCGGTGGTCACGGGCTCTCCGGGCATGGTTCCTCCAAGAGGGTTGGACATGCGAAAGGCCCACCCGGACGGGCAGGCCGCGAGAGGTGAAACGGGGTGAGGTCAGGTGGATTTACGCAGGTCGGCATGGATCTCGTCCCACATGTGCAGGACCCACCAGAGCCGCAGCGGGTTCGCGCGCCAGTACTTGCGTGCGATCTTCAGATAGCGGCGCGGACGTAGCACGGAGGCTTTATCCGACCCGCATGAGCGCGGCCCACGTCTTCGGCCCGCACTCGCCGTCTGCCGTCAGATGGGCTGCCTTCTGGAAGCGGCGCAGCGCCTCATCCAGCGGCTCGCCGAAGACGGTGTCGTCGATGCCGCCCATCAGGCCGAGGCCGCGGGCGTGCAGCAGGTAGAACACGGTCTTGACGTCGTTGCCGCGCGCGCCGAGCTTGAGCAGGGGCAGCGTTTTCACGATCTTCTCCGTCCAGGTGAGCTCGGAAGGCATTGGCTTGGGCGCGGGTGCGGTGCCGGAGTAGGCGGGGTAGCCGTAGCCGGCGACCAGGCCTGACCGTTCGCGGCGCTTCACCTGGTTGAGGGTGTTGCCCTCGATCGTCACGATGGTTCCGTTGGGTCGAACGGCTTCGACGATGCCGACGTGGTCGATCGCGGGGATGTTCTTGGACCCATGCCAGTCGAAGAACACGATCGCGCCGCGCCTCGGGGTGTGCCCCCACTGGCCCCGGTCCTTGAACCACTCGGCGTGGCCCGGCGTCCACGCCGAATCCCCCACCACAGCGGACAGGCCTACCTGGTCGGCCGCCCACGATATGAACATGTCGCACCACGCCGCCGTCGCCCAGGCGGCGGGCTTGCCATGCCGCTCGGCCCACCACGACCCGAACTTCGTCCAGCCCGAACCGCTCTCGGTGTAGCCGAGCTGGGAGCGGACGACGTCGAGCAGCAGATCCTCAGGCGTCTTCGCCATCACACCCGCTCCGGCCAGTGCCAGGTGCCGGGCTCGTCGCCGGGCGGCACGTTGAACTCCTCGAAGAAGCCCTTGGCTCCCGGCGTGAACACCAGCAGGTGCACATGCTCCGGACTGTCGAGAGCGGGCACCGCTCCGATGATGACGCCCTCGGGGTCAAGCGTGTGCACGTCGGCGGTGACGATCGCGGCCCGAACGGCGTGCAGGCCGTGCTTGCCCCGGTAGCGGACGATACCGCACGTCATGGGGAGCCGGTCAGATGCCATGGCCGTTTACCTCTTCGTCTTCATCTTCGACGACCGAGCCGGGCTCTTGTGGAAGCCCCGTCTGGCCGGGGTCGAGCTCGGTCACGCCCGCGTCGGCGTACGGCGGCAGCGGAAGTTGCCCGTCTAGGAACGGGATCTCCTCGGGGGAAAGGGACATGCTGGTCTCCTTGAGGGCGAGCCAGTCAGCGACGGTCAGCTTGAGCTCGTCGTCGCTGATGCGGATGGGGAGAAGATCGGGCACGACGTCAACGCCGTCCCCCACGGGGAACACGATCAAAGGGGCTCAGTTCTGCGTGAGGCTGATCAGGGCGATCACTGTGCCTGCCACGGCCACCAGCACGGTGACGACGGCGATGATCAGGCGGGTGCGGTCGCCGAGTTGCGCGCGGGTGACGGCGGTGCGTTCCACCTCGGCCAGCCGCGTCTCCAGCGCTTCCACCTGCTCGGCGAGCTGAGCGTGGCGGCCGTCCACCTGGTCGAGGCGATGGAGGATGAGCCTGATGGAACCGTCGATCTTCGCGAACCCGACCTCGACGAGGCGGCGCACCTCGGCCAGTGACAAGGCCAGGCTGGGCATGTCGTCGGTCACGGGAGACCTCCGGTGCGGAACTGGGTGCCGATGAACGTGGCCGGGGGCTTGACCTCGAACGTCGGCGGTGCGTACGGGTTGCGGGCCCGCTGTACGGCCAGGCGCCGCCCGGCGACGCGGACCGGATCCAGCCGGGTCTGAGTTCGGAGCAGGTCCAGCGGATCGGCATCCGCCGTACGGTCCGATCCGACGTAGACGAGCGCGGCCTGCCGATCTGCTCGGGTTGCGGGCTGGAGCTCGACGAGATGCTGCTTGACCGCGCTGATGCGCGTCAGGTGGGCGGCGAGCCGGTCGGCGTCCGGAATGCCGGGCGTCCAGCAGGTCGGCAGGCTGGCGGTTTCGGCCAGCACCGCGGCGGTCGCCGGGTCGCTCCAAGCGAGCGCGTCGCCTGGGTGTGGTATCCACGGCTCGTGCAGCACGACGTCGAGCAGCAGGTCGAGGTCGTCGGGGTCGATGCCGTACTCGGCCGCCCGCCACTCGAACGTCGAGTGCGGGATGACGTGCAGCACCGTGGACTCGTCGGGGAGCACCTGGGAGACGCCCCACATCGGCTCTGCCCCGTCGCCCTCGCCGACTGCGGTCTCAGGCGCCTCAAGGTCGCCGTTGGGCATGAGCGAGGTGAAGCTGTAGCCGAGTTCGACGTCCCAGATGGTGCGGATCTCGGGCATGCCAATGGCACCTCTTTCCTGAGAAGAGGGATGGAAAGGATTGGATCCTGCCTGGTCAGCGCACCGGACACACAGAGCGGGACGGTCCCAAGAAAAAAATCTTGGTCCGCTCTTCCCGTTGATCTTGTCCAGAGACTCTTACTGGGTGACGGTCCGCTCCCCCACGGCACACCGCTTGGATTCGCCGGAGCAGGGTCGAGAACAGGAGGATCAGACAGCATGGACTTGCTGACGGTGCTCGGGGCAACAGCCCCGGTGCTCGCCGCCGTAATCATCGTGGTCGATGCCCGGCTTCGAGCCCGGCGCGCTCACCGGCCCGCCGATGATGAGTAGCCATGGTCGTCACGAACCTGATCCGCGAACCGGGCCGATACCGGCCAGCCCCGGCGACGCACCCGTGTCGGCGCCCACAATGGCTGCGATGCGACAGGACTTCCTGGACTTCTTCGACGCCGAGTACCTACTCGTAGTCCGGTTCCTGATGCGCATCGGAGCAAACCTGCCCGACGCCCAAGACGCCGCACAACACATGGCCGAGCAGGGATGGCGTACGACGCTGGCCGGAAAGTGGAAGCAGATCAGCAATCCGCATGGTTGGGCTCGGACGGTGGCGCTGAATCACTACCACGCCTCACTCCGTGGCTGGCGTCATCTTCCACTGGAGGTCGGTGTCGCAGTGGCAGTCCTGGATCACGGCGAGCTTGTCGGGCAGGCTCGCGACCTGGTCGCCCTCCTTCAAACCCTGGATTTGGACTGCCGTACCGTCATTGCTTTCGATCTCGACGACATCGCGACGGAGCAGATCACCCTCGCGCTGGGCAAAACCGCACAGGAGGTCCGGGACCTGCGCAAGAAGGCCCGCAAGAAGCTCAAGGAACACCTGCTGCTTGCATCGACGTGCAAGGAAGGGGGAACCAGTGAGCGTGCTACAGCCGAATGACCCCACCGACCTGAGCGACAAGATGCTGGATGCCTTCCTGTCCGCTGGCGACGCCGAGTTGCTTAGCCATGTAGGTACTCAGTCCGACCCGACGCGTGCCCTCGCCATGCTGTTTGAGATCCGGGTAGACGCTACGTCCGAGGCGTCTTCTACCGCTGATCTACAAGCTGGGTTTTCCAATTCAGCGGCGCAACTTATCCAGGCTCGGTTGTTGGCCCGCGGCCTCGCCTACAGCCTCGCCGCCTACGCTGGCGAACTGGCCCGCGACCTCGAACACGCTCGCGTCCAAGCCCTCGTCGGCCGCCTGTACCTCTCCCTCGACCTCCCCCTCGCTCACGATCTCGCCATTTGCCTCGACCTCGAACACGCCCGCACCCTCGCCAACGACCTCGAACGCCTTCTCTCCATCCCTCGCGCTCACGCCCTCGGCCTTGCTCGTACCCTCGCCGACTACGTTGACAGCCATCTGATGCGTATACCGGTAGATGCCTCCGGCGTTGATCTGACCGTCGTAGTGGTGGAGGGAGATGGAGAGGCGATGGCCGAGGTGATAGGCGCACTGGCTGGGGTGATGTGGGACGAGGAAACCCGATGGCCGCCGCAGTTGCAGGAACTGGTGGTTTCCTGCTCGGTGGAGCTCGGTCCAGGCCGTTACCAGGTACGAAGCGGCACCGAGCGTGACTCGCGCCTACCTGTGTTCGGGCATTAAGAGTCGCGCCACCAGGTGCACGCGATGAGCGTGGTCAGTGGCGGTGGGACCACCAGTACAGCGCCTTGCCGGAGAAGACGCCCCCGCCTTGCGACCAGGACATGGTGAATCCGGTCGGTGAGGAGGCGGTGAGCGTCCAGTAGAAGTTGGGGTTGGTCGCGCCGTCGCGTACGACGCTGACCGGCCCCATGTTGCCGGACATGGTCGCGCCGTAGGACAGGATCACGCCGGAGTTGCCGGACGCCACCGTGATGGAGCCGGCCAGCACGCCCGCAGTGGAGCCGAGCGCGGTGAAGTCCCACCAGCGGCCCACGTGCCTGGTCCGGCCTGAGGAATCGAACCAGAAGTACTGCTCGTCGGAGCTGTTGTGGAAGTAGCCGTAGCGGGCGTACGACTCGGCGAGCTCCATCAGCCCACCGTTCGGGTCGGTCAGCGTGCTGTCGCGGACCTGCATCTGCATGAACCCGGCCGCGATCGTCGTCTGCGAGGCGGCGGTGACCGCTGAGTTGGTGCCGGACGTGACCTCGAACGTCGCCTCACCCGCGAACCGATCATCGCGGGTGCGCAGCCTTGTGTAGTTCGTCCCGGAGCTGGCGGGGATGAACCGCATCTCCGGATAGGCGGCGCCGGGCGGAGCCAGTTCAAGCCGCCTGCCGGTCGCGGCGGTCCTGATGAATGCTCCAGTGATGGTTTTGCCGTCGATCGCAGTCGCGGTCAGCCTCACGGCATCCACTGACCCTGCCGCAAGCTGGTCCACCGTGACCGAGTTCGCGCGCAGGTGCGGGGTGTCGATCGCCAGGGCTTGGATCAACGCGCCCGTGATCGTATTCGCGATCACGGCGTCGGCGGCATTGACAGTCCCGTCGATGATGTTCGCGCCGTTCAGAACCTTGCCAATCACGTCGTCGTCCACCAGCGGTTGAGTGGCGATGCTCGCCGGGCTCGTCGGCACCGACTCGTTGCCGCGCCGATCCACCGATGTGAATCGGAACCAGCGCGGGGCGTTGTATGGCTGGTCCGTCACCAGCGCCGAGCCCGCCGCCCGCAGATGTTCGCTGACCTCATACGGACCGTCCGCGTCGGCCGCCATCCACACGCGGACCAGATCGAAGTCGGTGGGCATAGTGGCACCGGTGAAGGCCAAGCCGTCCCAGCTCACCTCGATCACCCCGAGCCGCGTGGACAGAACCGGCGGCGACGGGACTGGCGGCGGCGTCACGTCATCGGGGATGACCGCCACGTACGGCGCGGAGAACTCCCCTGGCACGCCCTGCGCCGTGGCGCGGACCTTGAACGCGTACGTCTTGGTGACGATCAGCGGCGAGTACGTGGCCGTGGTGTCGTCGGAAACGGCGATCTGCTGCCACACCTCGCCCCCGCTGTTGATCCGCGCGTACACCTGGTAGCCGTCCACGTCGATCGCGACGCCGTTGACATCGACGGTGACCGGCGACCAGGTGCCGGTGATCTGCCCTCTCGCGTACCCGTGCTCGTCCACGTACGCGGCCGAGGCGACGATCAGCCCGGCAGGAGCCGCCGCGATGCGGCCCGATGACTCCGGCGCCGGAGTGCCGCCCGTCCCGCCGGAGGAGACGCCGCCGGCGAGGATGCCCGCCGCCTGGCGGGCGAGCCGGATCTCGCGTTCGATGAACCGATCATTGAGGACGAGGTTGCCGCCGAGCCCGCCGTCCTTGTCCACTGACAGCGTGATCTGCCGGACCCGGACCGGCTCCATGCCGCCGCTCTCGCCCGGCGCGAGCACCACGTCCCCCGCACGGTAGTGGGCCAGCGGCAGCCACCGCGCCGCGCCAAAGCGGATGCCGCGCGTGAGCTGGGTGCGTTCGCGGCCCGTGCGTTCCAACGCGTTCGTGCCGAGCAGGATGGCCGTCCCCTGGTCGGACACGCCGCCCTGGGACTGGGCGGTCTCCCACCTCCCCCACGGGGCGACGGCCGAGGGGTTGGTCACCTCCACGGTCAGCCCGGCCTCGCCGCGCACAAGGATCGCGGTCGCCAGATCCTCGAGAGTCGCGGTGGCGGGGGCGTCGTCGATGTCGCGGCCCAGCCGCAGGTCTACGGGTGCGGGGCCGCTGGCGAGGTCTTCGCCGAGGATGGTGCCCTCGTTGTAGACGCGTAGTGTGCGGCCGGACATGGTCCAGTCGAGTACGCCCTGCTCCGACAAGTTGAGGAGGAGGGCGAGCAGGTCGGCGCCGGGCTCGATCGCGAGGGTGAGCGCCTTGTCCCACGGCTGGCCGGCCGAGTCGTGGGTGGTGGTGAACGCTACGCCGAGTCCCGGCAGCGCGCCGCGGGCCTGGCCCTCGTCGGTGAACGTCCGAAGGATCGCCCCCGCGCTGACCGCGCTGAACGGCCGCTTGCCATCTGCCATGACCGGGCCGGAGTGCAGGACGAGCTTGCGCAGCATCCACGCGTAGCCGGGGCAGTCGTAGGTGTTCGCGCCGGTCTGGTCGGTGGCGTTGCTGTCGCGCTTGATGACCAGGTATCGGGCGTCGTTCGGTTCCAGCCACGGGCCGCCACCTATCGAGATCTCGACGGCCAGTTCGACCGGGCTGTTCAGCCACACAGCGCCGATTCCGACCGCCGGGTACGTCGCCTTCAAGCTCGGCACGTCGTTCAGCGGCAACCCGGCCTCGAACCCGAGATGGTGCGGCAGCACACCCAGCCTGCCTCCGTTCGGGCTGTGGGCGACGAGCCGCAGCGCGTACCCCTCCGAAGCACCCGGAATGATCACCTGCATGTGACCCCCTGAAATCACGGTTTCGTCGTCCTTCGTGCGGCCTTGAACCGGGCGGAGTGCAATAGCGAAGTGCCCTCCAGACAGCCGCGACTTCCGGCCTGTGAAGTCATTGCAGCGGCGGCCGCCGCTAAGGCGCGTCGAGCAGTGCGAGCCGCGACCGCTGCGCCTCAACCAGCCCCGCCGCAGCCGATATCGTGGACGCGGCGATTACTGTGGCTGGCTCCTCTGCTGGTGATGATCGCGATCAGTGCCGGGGCCGCCTTGAGCCTGAACATCCCGGACTGGGGCCGTTGGACGCTCGCCGGGACAGCCGTAGCAGGGATCTCCGCGCTCGGAATCGCCGTATTGATCGGGCCTGCTGCTAACCGTCTGGCCGGGGAACGCCACCCACTCACCCAGGTCGAGCGTCAGCAGATGACCGCGACCGAGCGTGTCGAGGCCGTCAACGCCGCCCGGCACACTCTAATCCAGGCCGCTACTGGTCTGGTCGTGATCGGCGGGGTCGTGTTCACGGGGCAAGGCTTGTGGTACACGGCGCAATCGCTCGACGCCTCACGTCAGGCTCAACGAACCGCCGAACAGGGCCAGATCGCCGACCGCTACACCAAGGCCGTGGAACAGATCGGCTCCGGCACACTGGACGTCCGATTGGGCGGCATGTATGCGCTCGAACGGCTCGCGCAAGACTCGCCGCGTGACCACCAGACTGTCTACGACGTACTGGCCGCATTCATCCGTGAGCACGACCCCAAACCCACCATCAAAGCGGCAAAGCTATCCGCTCAGCCTGCTACCGACGTTCAGGCCGCCCTCACCATCATCGGCCGCCGAAACACCCGGTTAGACGCCCACATGCCTGACCTGAGCAACATCCGTGCCCCCGGAGCGAACCTGACCCGCGCGACCCTGACCGACACGAACCTGAGCGACGCGACCCTGACCGACACGAACCTGACTGGCGCGAACCTGACCGGCGCGGACCTGTTCAGGGCGGACGTGCGCGACGCGAACCTGAGCGACGCGAACCTGTTCAGCGCGGACGTGCGCGGCGCGAACCTGAGCGACGCGTACCTGACCGGCGCGTACCTGAGCGACGCGAACCTGACCGGCGCGACCCTGACCGACACGAACCTGACCGGCGCGAACCTGACCGGCGCGGACCTGTTCAGGGCGGACCTGCGCGGCGCGACCCTGACCTACGCGAACGTGCGCGGCGCGAAGCTGACCTACGCGGACCTGACCGGCGCGAAGCTGACCGACACGAACCTGCGCGGCGCGGACCTGACCGACACGAACCTGAGCGACGCGACCCTGAGCGGCGCGGACCTGACCGGCGCGGACCTGAGCGGCGCGACTCTGACCGGCGCGTACCTGAGCGGCGCGAACCTGACTGGCGCGACCCTGACTGGCGCGACCCTGACCGGCGCGAACCTGACCGGCATAAGCGGAATGACACAGAAGGCGATCAGAGCTGTAGCCATCGTCGATGACAAGACCAAGTTCTGATGCATCCCTCTCGTCAGCGTGCCGCCAGAGCGGCGATCTTCCGCGCGATCCGTACATCCTGATCGGCCAGCCGATCATTCAAGATCAGGTTGCCGCCGATGACGCCCCGGTCGGTGCGGGTGAGGGTGATTTGCCGGACGCGCAGCGCCACTCGTCTCCCGGCCTCGCCCGGCGCGTAGATCCGGTCGCCGGGTAGGTAGTCTCGCAGCGGCAGCCATCGAGTGTTGGGCGCGAACAGGAGCTCCCGCGTGCGCTGCACCCGCTCCACCGCGCCGCGCACCAGCAGCGAGTCCCCCACGAGGGTCGCCGCGGTCGCCTCTGTCACCCCGACCTGGCGGACGCCGACTTCCCACCGCCCCCACGGCAGCGGCGTGCCGACGTTTACTCGCTCAGTGCGGAAGGAGTTGTCGCCGACGACGTAGGCGGCGCTGGCCAGGTCTTCTAGGGTGCCGACGTCGGGGGCGGCGCTGATGTCCCGGCCGCCGGCCAGTTCCACGGGCGTCGTCGTGGTGGTGAGGTCGCGCAAGGTGGCGGTGCCGGGTCGCCACGCCGACAGGGTGCGGGGGCCGGTCATGCGGATGTCGATGAGCCCGGCGTCCACGAGCGTGAGGAGGACGGCAAGTACGTCGGTGCCGAGCGGTATCCCCAGGCCGAGCGTCTGATTCCAGGAGAGCCCGGCGGTGTCGAGGCTGCCGGTGAACGTCCACGAGAACCCTGACAGGGCGCCGCGCGCCTGCGCTTCGGTCAGCAGTGAGTTCGTGATGAAGCCGCTGGTGGCGTTCGGGCTGGGCGATCCGTAGACGCGCTGGCCGTTGACGGGGGCGATGGTGGCGTGCGCGTACGTGACGGCCTTCTTGAGCACCCACAGGTAGGACGGGCAGTCGAACCGCCAGGTGCCGGACGGGTCGAGCTGGTCGCCCTCGCGGCGGGCAAGGAGGAACCGGCCGTCGCCGTTCTCCGTCCAGACCGCGCCGTCCGACGACCATTGGACGCCGATCTCGCACGGCTGGGCGATGAGTTCGGCGCCGACCGCGTGCGCCGAGTAGGCGAACTTCAGCGACGGCACGTCGTTGAGCGGCCAGGCGACCTGGATGGACAGAGGGTGGGGGAGGATGCCGAGACGGAGCCCGTTCGGCTGGTAGGCGACGAGGCGGAGGTCGAACATGACGCCCTCCGTCCGTCCCCCATATCACCGCGATTAGACGCGAAAAGCTCTCAGGCAATTACGCATTGTGGCGTGTTTCCCTCGAAAACATTATCCGAATATTGACTGAATTAACGGACATAACCGTCCCAAACGGCGCAAAAATCGTTCCGGAATGGGGCATAGAAAATCTCCGAGGTGACGCCATTGCCACTACGATTCAGAGTCATGGGAGTCACTGCACACTTTCGTCACCCAGTCGGTCAGCACATCCCGCGGGGTTGACCGACACGGACCGGGTCCACCCCTACGGTGCCGTCGGTCCGGGAATGGAGAGAAAAGTGTTGAGTGGCCTCCACGAGGGGCCAGGCGACAAGGAAGAGGCACTGTTGCTGCTGCAACTGGCGCTGATCCTCCTCGACTGGGCCCTCAAGCACGGAGGGCTCAGCTAGCCACCACGCCGTGATGGCCGAGCTGAGCCCTCGCACACGGGGCCCCGGTTCGAGTTTGCCGCGAGGATCGGGGCCTCGTTGTATTTCTCGTTCAGAGTAACCGACTCGTCGTCGCGTTTGTATGCCATCCGATGG
This sequence comes from Nonomuraea sp. NPDC049141, assembly GCF_040648415.1. Lineage (NCBI taxonomy): Bacteria > Bacillati > Actinomycetota > Actinomycetes > Streptosporangiales > Streptosporangiaceae > Nonomuraea > Nonomuraea sp. NPDC049141. Next base: position 725,200 of record NZ_JBEZDR010000004.1, on the reverse strand, counting down.
CATTCTCTACACAGCACGTCATGGCATTCCCGCTACCACTCGCGTCACAAGTAGGAACGGCGAGCCCTGACCTCCAGTTTGGATACGGCGGTGACGCCGGAACCGGAGCAGGAGATGAGCACCGTGCGGGAGAACGGGTCGCCGACCGCGACGGCAGGCGTGAGGTGCAGCCAGCGGGACGCCGAGCCCGGCCCGAACACGGAGATGACGCCGGTCCGGTCAGCCCCGGCCGCGAGGTCCCACGTGTCCGTCGTGACGACGGCGGCGCGCATGGCAGCGGCGTCGAGGATCAGCCGCTCGGCGGCGGTCAGCGTGTTGAAGCCCGCGGTGAGCAGCCCGAGCTTGCCCTGAGTGGCCACGTCGGTCACGGTCATCGAGGAGATGGGGCCGGTGACGCGGATCAGCGCATCCGTGATGGGCGCGGTCGAGCCGGCCAGCGTGGTGATGGGCTGGTTGTCGAGGTTGACGTTCCCAGCCCACGTGCTGACCGCCTCGTCCCTCCAGTACACCGAGGGCACCTCGACGACCGCGGTCAGCTTGGCGCGGGCGGCGCCGACCCACAGCTCCGGCTCGGAGGCGGCGATAACGGTCACGTCGGCGACGCGCACGATGCCACCTGCCTGGTAGCGCATGGTCATGAGCCGGTGCCGCACCCCCAGCAGCGAAGACAGAGCCTCCAGGTTGGCTTCGAGCTGGGGGAAGCCACCGTCTCCTCCGCCGGGGGTGGCTCCGGACACGGTGAACACGAGCGAGAAGCTGGTGATCTCGTGGTCGAGGCCCGTGATCGGCAGTTCCCCCGCGCGGCCAGGCACGGTAACCCGAACGGCGCGAGCGCCCGGCAGCGGACGCCTCTGGGTGCCCTTCTTGAGTCGCCAGCAGCCTGCGGGGTGGTCGAGCGGCACACCGTCGAGCGTGTACTGCGGCACGGTTAGATCACCCCCAGGGCGCCCGCGAGCTGGAGCCCGCGGTTGACGGACGTCGAGGTCGGCTCACTTTGCGGGTAGTAGTTCGTCTGGTGGACGACCACCCGCGACATGCCGCCGAGCCCTCCGTTCGCGCCGCCTGACAGCGCGAGTCCGGGCGTGGGCATGTCGGGGATGCCCGCGCCGGCCACGATCCCGGCCATGCGTTGGACGGCGGTGCGGACCAGTCCTCCGGCTTGGGTGATGCCGAGGGCGAGTCCGGCGGGGACTTCGCGGCCCATCTTCGCGAACATCGTGCTGGGGCTGTGGATGCCAAGGAAGTCGAGCACGGGCTGTGGGAGGATGGATCGGAGGAAGCCGACGATCTTGGATTTGATCTGGTTTCCGGCGGCGACGATGCCGTTCCACAGGCCCTCCATGAGCGCGCGTCCGGCGCCCGTGATGGTGTCGCCGAAGCCCTTGATCGCTGAGATGATCGATTGGAAGGCGCCCTTGAAGTCGCCGTTGAGTAGCTTGACGACGGCGGTTATGATCTTGATCCAGAAGGGCAGGAGCACGGTCCCGATCTGCACCAACGGCCCGATGATCGGCTGGATCACGCCCAGGATCTTGGACAGCTCGCCAACCCAGGAAGTGATCATGGGAATGAGGGCTTTGACCAGCTCCAACGTGGGTGGCAGCAGGTCCATCGCGAGCTGGATCAAGGGTGGAAGGACCGTTTTTAGCGCTTGTGCGAGGAATTGCCCGAATTGGGCCGCCAGTGGGGCCGTCGCCGCCGCGAGCTGGGACACCGCGCTCGACAAAACCGGAAGAAGCGGCTGCAAACTGGACGAAAGCGCCTGAATGACCGGGGCGAGCAGCGCCGCCAGATTGCCGAGCGCGGCACCCAAGATCTGGCCCAGGATCCCGGCGAGTTGCCCGATCACCGGCAGCAGCGGAGCCGCCGCCGACAGCACCGCCGAGATCCCTTGACCAAGCGCGAGCAGCCCCGCCTGGAGCGCCGGGTCGGCGAACGCCTTGCTCAGCATCTGAGCGACGAGCGTCAGTCCAGGCCCGAGCGCGGCCAGGGCAGGACCGAGCGCCGAGGCGGCGGCGGCCAGTCCGGGCCCGAGCGCGACCGCGATGGCGGCCACATGGGGCGCGACGAGCGCCAGGGATCCGGCTAGCGCCGCGAAGATCGGGAACAGGGCGCTTCCGACCTGCGACAACGACCGGAAGATCGCGACGAGGACTTCCTGCCCCCGCGCGCTGTTCACGAACGCGTTCACCTGGCCGAGAAGTTGCCCGATCACGCCCAGCGCGCCGGACCCGCCGGTCTGCATCGCGGCGAAGACGCCGCGCACGATGCCGATGACGTTGCCCAGGATGCCGCCGAGCTGCCGGAACACCGCCAGCGCGCCCTGCATCCAGCCCAGCGCCTGGCCCGACCGGGCCGCGTTCGACAGGAACTCGCCGAACCGGGCCGCCGCGGCGGCGATGCCGGGAACGAGCCCGGCCGAGAAGCCGGCGCCGACGACGGCCAGGTCACGAAACCCGGCCAGCAGCGGCACGATGGCGGGCTGGATCGCGGCGACCGCTGACCGCACCGCCGCGAAGATCGCCGTCACGGCGGCGCTGGTCTGCGCCGATGCGGCGAACCGAGCCACCGCCGCCGCCGCCAGCCCCATCTGGGAGGCGACACCCGACATGCCCGCCGTCAGCGGCCCGGACAGGGCCGCCGACACGGCGGTGATGTGGCCGGCGAGCGGGGCGAAGAACGCGTCCTGAACGCTGCTCTTGAGGCCGTCGATGGTGGGCTTCGCGGCGCGCAGTTCCAGTGCGGCGGCCCGCGCCGCAGGTGACAGCCCCGCGAGCGACTTGGCGAACTTCGCTGGATCATCGCCGAGCGCGGCCCTGAAGGCGTCGCCCACCCCCATCAAGGCGAGCTTCAGCGTGACCAGCGCCCCGCCGCCGAGCGCGATAGCTCCGGGCAGCGCGGCGACGATGCCGATGGCCGGGGCGAGCGCGGCCACCAGGCCGATAGCGCTCTGCGCCGCCGCGGCCAGACCGGCGGCGGCGGTCGCGCCCGCCACGGCGGTCGCCGCCAGTCGGGCGCCCATCTGCACCGAGCTGGACGCGATCGATCCGGCGTGTGCGCAGAACTCCTCCGCCTTGGCGCGGAAGAAGGCGATCGCGCGGCCAGCCGGTTTCGTGAGCTGGTCGTGCAGTTTTATCTTGCCGACAAGTTCGCCGATGTTCACCGCTGCCACCGCCCTTCACCAGGCCCAAATGCGCTTCGTTGGCGGTAGCGACAACGAATAGGGAGTCAGTGTCGGCGCGGGGAAGGCTGGTCGTCGCCGGGGTCAAGAGCTCGGGCGATCCGCGTGTCCGCCACCAGCAGCCCCGCGATACGGGTCCGCAGCCACCGCCACGACCGGCCTCGCAGCGCCGACGACCGGTCGAGGTCGATGCCGTACGTCTGGTGCAGGTCCGCCTCGACGAGCTCCCAGCGGGTCAGGAGGTTGAGCCAGGAGACTCCCGCTCCGCCGAACCCGCCCCCGTCGTCCGGGTCGTACCACTCCGCGAGCCCCGTGACCGGGTCGATCGGGCCTGTGCCGCTGCCGCCCGGCGAGCCTTCCGGTTCGGGGCCTCTGCTTCCCCCGCGCCGGCCTCCCAGTGGCGGGCGGCGGCATCCACCCCGGCCGCGACCCACAGCAACGCGGTCTCGCCGACGTGCTGGATGATGGGCCAGTCCACCTTGTCGGCGAACAACTCGTCCCACACGCCGCCGAGCAGCCGCTGGTAGAGGTCGGTGTCCTTGCTCTCGTTGGTGAGCACGGACTCGGCCAGCTCGTTGAGCCCGGCCTGGTCCACCTCCTGCCCGGCTTCGGCTGCGATCCCGGCGTGCATGAGCCGCTGCACCAGCAATCCCACCTCCGCGTCCGGAGGCGGGATCACGTACGTCTTACCGCCGACCGGCAGGCGCAGCGACGGATCGAAGAACTCGTCCAGATCCCTGAATGTCGCCATCACGGTGCCACCAGCGGGTTGTCGATCTCCTCGTCTTCGCCCTGCCCGAGCAGCGTAAAAGAGAAGGGTTCGAGGTCGGTCTTCTCGCCGCCGACTGTGTACTCCGACACCTGGCACACACCTCGGTACGCCTCGTCGGAGCCGTCGCGCCGGTACCAGCGGAACTCGGCGTTGGCCGCGTACCCGACCTTCCGAGCCGCCTTCCGCACGTACTCCTGACCAGCGTCGGGGACGAACACGCCGCCGTCGTTCCGCTTACGGCGCCCCTCGGCCTCGATCTTCCACTTCCGTTCAGTGATGACGTCCCCGCCGTATCCGGCCTCGTCGTCGAAGTCTCCGTCGTCCTCCACGTTGTCGTCCGTGGACTTTTCGAACTTGGACAGGCCGTGCACGGGCGTCCACGTGGCCGTGGGAGCGCCCACCCCCGCAGTGTTCACGTCGAGTTTCCAGTCCTTGGCGAGCATGCTGCGCAGAGCCATGATCGTGTCTCCGTATTCGTGCGCACGCGACCGCCCCGGCCGCGCAGAGAAGAAGGAAGGGGAGGTTGGCCGGGAGCTACTCGTCCCGCAGGGCAGTGGGCCAGTGCACCATCAGCTCGTAGCTGTCGGCCCGCTCCCACCGGCCGGAAGAGTCGCGGCCCGGCGGCGCCACCACCGTCCGCCGCGCCAGCAGCACCAGCACCCCGGACGCGAGCCGCGTCTCCGACAGGCCGTGCAGCACCGAGAAGACGGCGTCGGCGTAGTCGCCGACGTCACGCGGGTCGCCTTTCGCCCGCATCCGCAGCTGCACCAGGACGGTGGAGTCGCCGCTGTCTAGGCCGTCGCCAGCCGTCCCATACACCGCCAACGAGATGGCCGTGTCCGGAGTCGCGGGCAGACCACCGATCGTCAACGCGAGCTGGTGCGCCGAGTACGCGCCCACCGGCGACCACACGCCGACCCCGCTCGAAGCGAGGAGCTCGGCCAGCCCGTTCAGCAGAGCGCGCGAGAACTGGCCGGGCATGGGTGTGGTCATCCTCCGAGCGCCTTCCGCACCGCCTTGGCCACGATCGCCCGGACGACCTCGGCCTCCTCGTACAGGGTGGTCTCCAGGAATTTCGGCTCGCCCTTGAGCGGGTGGTCCCAGTCGAGGTTTTCGTGCTGGGCGACCGCGTACGGCTGGTCGAACGAGATCACACCGTCCAGGTTCGACCGGTCTACCTGGGCGCTGCCCGACCGCTCCAGATCGCCGGTCTGCCACGGCACCTTCGGCTCGGTGCTGGTCAGCACGTGCTCGGCCGCCTGCTTGAGACCCCTCTCGATCGCCGCGCGTGCGCGGGCCTCCAGAGCGTCCGGGTTGACGTGCATGTCCAGGCGAACGTCCACGTCGATCGCGCGTTGCGTCATCGGCACACCACCTCCGTGTGGTCGGGCGTCGGTAGGCCACCGCCGGTGCGGTCGTGGGACGCGATGACCGTGGTCGTCCGGCCGTTCACGGTCACCCGCGATCCTTCTGGGCAGTGCGTCTGGGGCGGGAAGAAGATCGTCGTATCGCTCACGGTCTCCGAGCCCTCTGCGTTGCGGACCAGCCGCCGCTCGTCGTCTACCAGACACCGTTCAGTGAACGGGGCACCGTGGACAGGCCCATATGCGCCCTCTCCCTCGAACGGCTCGATAACCGCCTCATGCGTGAACACCCACTCGGGGATCAGCACGTCACCACGCGCCCTGGTCGATCACGAAGCCGGGCAGCAACCCGGCGGTCCGCAGGATCGACGCCGCGTCCGGCGCGTGCCGCGCCGGCCCCGCGTCTCCCCCGCCGCTCGCGCGGTCGAGCTTCACCGACCCGATCTGCACCGACTTGAAGGCCGCGGCCACGCCGTACGGGTCGCCGACCGCTAGCGACCAAGCGGCCTGCGCGCACGTAGCCCGAGCGATGGCCTCGGCCTCCTTCCGGTCGGTCGGCAGCTCCGTCACCGGATCCACCCGGTAGACTGCCGTCACCAGCAGCTCGTCGATCCGCTCCGACGCGCGGGCCAGCACCGCCTCGATCCCGGCCGGGGCCGACTGCCCGGTGTAGGCCGCGTAGTCGGCCGCGCTCGCGTACACCACCACCCTCGGCCTCCCTAGGGCAGCTCGTACACGTCGACCGTCAGCCCGGACGGGTCGGCCGGGTAGTCGAGGTACACCTTGCCGTCGCTCTGCCGGTACACGTCCGTGAACGGCGGAATCAGCACGTCGCCGGTCGTGGCCGGGATGACGTAGGGGCGGTCGGTGAGCGGCTGCCCCTCGACCTCGCCGGGGATGACCGCGTTCACCGTTTTGGGAGTGCTGCTGCTGTTCTTCACCCGCACCAGCCGTTTGCCGGAATGGTCGAAGGCGTGGCCGTCCACGGTCGCCGCAGTGGGCAGCGCGCCCGTCAGGCTCAGCCCGCCGCGCGGCATCGGCGTGATGGGGAGGTCAGTCCTGGCCATCGCCGTTTCCCTCCTCTTCGTCCTCGTTGTTGTCGGAGTTCTCGCCGAACTCCTGGATCAGCGCGTCCTTGCGCAGGGCCTTGGCGTCGGCCTCCGCCATGCCGCGCGAGGTCGCGTAGGCGACCCATACGGCCTTGTTGGCGGACTCGGACGGCCGGACCCCCGCCTTGGCCGCGGTGATCGGGTCGGCCATCGGCGGGAGAGCCGGGGCTTCAGCGGCGGCGGTGTCGATCGGGGTGGCCGACCAGTTCGGCAGCATGTCCAGGCACGCGTCCCGCTGCTCCAGGTCCGCCACCTGGCCGGTGTTGGCGTTCCTGTAGCGCCACATCACGCCGCGACCCCGTGGATCAGCACCGCGCGGTTCGGGTCGAGCGTCTTGACGCCGTATAAGGTGTCGATGCTCACGACGTCCTGTTTCTTGGTCTGGTCGTAGCCCATGACGACCCTCAACGCGAACCCCTTGTACGACTCGACGTGCGCGTTCGCGGCGCCTTGAGGAAGAACCAAGGGTCTGGTCACCAAAGCGAAAGCGGTCTTATGGAAGGCGACGCCGATCTCAGTGTTCGGCTGGCCGGTCGTCGGCGTGGTCGCCGGGCCCTTGATGTTCTGCGTCTGGTAGGCGTCGTGGCCGAAGATCCTGCGGCCCAGGTTGGCCTCGCGCAGCCCTTCCGTGTCGCCTCTGGAGTCCGCCTGGTGAAACAGCGGGTCGCCGAGCCACTGCGCCTCGATCTCCGGCCCGACTACGACGTTCCGGTCGGTCGGCGGCACGTTCCTCTGGTTCAACACGCGCCTGGCGTCGATGACGACGCGCGGGTTGTCCCACGCCCACTCATTGGTGCCGGTCACGCCGGTCACCGTGGTTCCGGCCTTGCCGACGCGCTGCATGATGTCGCCGCGCAGAGTCAGGATGTCGCGGTCGATGCGCTGCGCGATGGCCTCCACCGCCGGTGCGAGCAGCTGGGCGTTGAAGTCCTCAATGTTCAACGTCAAATCCTCGCTGGTCACGGCGAAGGAGACGTCCACGAACTTGTCCAGCCGGATCGGGATGCTGCCCTCGGTCGCGTTCTGGATCACGATGCCCGTGGTGCGGTTGAACGGGGTCGCCTCGAACTTCGCGGGCGTCCGGATAGTGATCGTGTCACCGATCCGGTTCACGAACTCCTCTTCATAATCACGGTGCACCAACTGGCTCATGACCGTGGTTTCGTACAGGTTCGCCAACGCCTGCCTGGCGATGACGGTCGGCGTGATGAACGTGTTCGGCATCGGGCCTACTCCTCTGGAGAATCCGTTGGCGGAACCGCTAACAGATCGGTCAAGGCGACTTCTCCTTCGCAGCCGCTGCAGCGCGGCTCTTGCGGAAGTCGTCGATGGTGGGCTCGGAGCCCGAAGGACGCGCGCCAGGCCCGCCGGCGAACTCCCCTCCGCTCCGCGTGGGCGTCGCCGCCAGGGCAGTCGCCTTGTACTTGGGGTTTTCGTCGATCGCGAGCTGGATGACGTCGCCGAGCTTCGCCGCGAAGTCGTCGCCGTCCGGGTCCAGGTCGCGGATCTTCTTCACGAACGACCGCGAGTCGAGAAGGGCGTCCGGGTCGGCGCCCATCTTGAGGCCCTGCCGGTGCACGGCCAGCTCGACGAGGGCGCGGCGGTGCCGCTCCTGCTCCTGGTCGCGTTCCTTCGCGGTCTGGTCCTTCTCGGTGGTGAGCTTCTCGATCACCTGCTCGGGCGTCAGCTTCTCCGCCTGCTCGTCGGCCACCAAGCCCAGCGCTTTGCCGATCTGCGCCGCGAACTCGGACCGCACATGCGCGGTGACCTCCTCCGCCGTGGGTGCCGTGGTTTTGGCTTCTTCGGCGGCCTTCTGTGCCTCTTTGGCCTGGGCGCGGTAGTCGCCCGCTTCTTTCCGCGCGTCTCGGACGATCTTCTGCGCCCAGTCGGGCAGTTGATCGACCTTGATGGCGTCGGGGTTGACCTTCTGCTCGGCCGCTTTCGCCGCGGCGAACGGGTCGGGCGGGCTGGGCCGCTGGTCGGTCGGCGTGACCCCGGCCTCGAGAGCTCCGCTCTGCTGCGGTTCGCCCTGCGGCTGGCCTTCGCCTCCCCCTTCGCCCTCGGCTCCTCCAGCGATGAGCCGGATCGGGGTCCCGGACGTGCGGTAGCCGATGATCGCGCCAGGCGTCGTCGGCAGCATGTGATCGAACACAGTGGCCCTCCCGGAGCCGGAAATGACGAAGGCCCGCGCCAGGCGGGCCGGAACAACAGACAGGCAGACGTGCCACGCGGTGTCAGGCCGGGGGCAGGTAGCTGCGGTAAGTGCGCACCCACAGCAGCGCGAGCGCCCGGTTGCGGGCGTCACCTGCGGGGTCGTAGGGGCATTCCGTGATCGGGCGGTCGCGGGTGACCGCCCACCGCGCCGTCGTGATCGCCGCCCGCCGGTCGAGGTCGGACAGGCTCACCGGCGCTGCTCCCTCGCTCGTTGAGCGGCCTTGCGGTCGCTCGTGCGTCCGAGCAGCTGCGCCCTGAACTCCACCAGCGTCATCCGGGGGTGCTGCTCCCACCAGGCGCGTAGCTCGTCGCTGGCGTACTTGTCGGCGCGCGATTGCGGCCCGGACAGCAGCGCGCGGCCATCGATCCCGGCTGTCCGCCCTGCCCGGTTGGTGAGGATTCCGCGTGTGTAGCGCTCGGCGGCGATGAACTGCGCCTCCAGCCACTCGTCATAGAGGCGGCGCGCGACATGGTCGAGCGCCTCCCCCGGCAGCCGCTGGGATTCGGCGTGCGCGCGTGACTCCTGCCGCCGCATCACCTCCGGGTCATGCCCGTACACGATCGCGTACGCCTCCAGCGGGTCAGCGCCGTCGTCGATGAGGCCGGTGACGGCGCGGTCCTCGGCGGTGTCGTCGGCCCGCCATGTCCAGGTGGGGTTCTGCTCGCGGGCGTCGAGCTCGCCGAGCAGCTTCTCCAGCGCGACCGTGTCCCCCGCGTCGGAGAAGCGCCGCACGAGGTCGAGCACCTGGTCGTCGGAGGCGTTGGCGAACTCGGCGGGCAACTCGGCGACCGCCGTACGTACCTGCTCGTCCCGGTCGCGTTCGCGGTCGTTGTCGCGCCGCTCCAACTCGCTCGTGATGCGGGCGACCGCGGGCTCGTCGCCGGCCCACCGGCCAAGCAGCGCGGCCAGGTCCTCGTCCGGCAGCTTGTCGAGGCCGCGGGGGATGGCGTCCTGGCGTTGCCGGTCGGTGCGGGCCGGGATGCCCGACTGGCGGGCGTGGTCGCGGATCTGCTGGGTGAGCCGGTCGGTGCGGGCCGCCGCCTTGCGCCGCTGCTCCGGCTCCAGGGCGACCGCCGCCTGCCGCGTCGCCGAGCGGAGGTCGGATTCGAGGCGGCGCATCTTCTGCGCCGCCTTGTAGTCGCCGCGATGCCGGATCAACGGCGGCGGCCGGGTCGCGCCCGGCAGGTAGCCGCCGAGCGTGTGACCACAGCCCGGATGCAGCAGACCGGCGGCGCGGGCCTGCGCCACCGTGCCCTCCACGAGCACGTCCAGCACGTCGTCGGAGACGGCGGACTCGACCTGCCGCCAGCCGATCGGCCCCAACTGGGAGAGGATCTTCCCCTCCCACAGGGCGCACCGTTCGCACGTGTACGGCAGCCGGGAGACGACGACGAGGTCGATCCCGTAGACGGCGAGGGTGGCCAGGTGACCGTCCGTCGCGGCCTGCGCCATCGCCGTCCTCGTCGCCATCTCGGCGTACGCCGCCACCGACCAGACGCGGCCGGAGGTGTCGGTGAACCCGGTGATGCCGCGGCCGGCGATCCGGTCCAGTGCGCGGGCCTGGGCCTGGCGGCGGGAGATCGCGCCCGTCAGCGCCTGCGCGGACACTTCGTTGACGATCTGCTGAAACATGAACGCCGGCGCCGACCTCATGCCGGGCTGGGTGGAGGCGACCAGCCGCACTGACCGGCGGGCGATCTCGATGACGCCCTGCCCCTGCGAGATGCCACGCCGCGAGCCGAGCTTTTCCAGATCAGCGGAAGCCCGCTGGGCACCGCGCCGCCAGGCGGCGTTCACGCCGGTCGTCACCAGGTTCTCCGACAGGCGTTCCAGCCGCCGCACCACCCTGTCGGCTTCTTTGCGGAGCTGCCGCAGTTCGGCGAAACGCGGCCCCGCGTACTCCGGCTCCCCCTCCCGCCGGGCGAGTGCCTCCGACACGACCATCAACAGTTCACGCTCGGCGTCCCAGTAGATCGCGGCGACGGCTCGGGCGTGGTCGAGCGCGGCTTCGATCTGGGCGGCTTCCTGCGGCGCGGCCGGGAGCGCGAGCGTCGGCACGCTCATCAGCTACTCGTCCGGGCCGGCGCCGGGCACGAGCACGTCGTCCATCCGGTCCGGGTCGGGCACGTTCAGGCCGAGCTCGTCGCGGATGCGTTCGGTCTCCTCGTGCACTTGGTGGTCGTCCCAGTCCGTGTGCACCATGCGGATCTTCGTCTCCAGGCTCACGGCCTGGGCGCGGTTGAACAGTTCCACGGTCCGGCCGAGCGCTTCGGGGTCTGGCTGGACGCCGTCCGGCCAGTGCACCTCCACCTTGTCCGCGCTGACTTTCTGCCCGAACACCTCGCGGTCGATGGACAGCAGCACGTCCGGTGCCCACCGGAGCGTGGGCGTCCAGTAGCCGATCTTCCGGCCGCGTGTCGAAAAGCTTTTACGTTCGCGGGAGTGGACTTCGGTGGCGGTGATGGCCTGCCCTGAACCGTCCGCCTCCCCGAAACTCTGCGCGCTGTAGCCCGCGCCCCTCAAGATTTGGGCGGTGAGCGCCTTCCCCGCGTCCACGTGCTCCTGCACCCTGATGGCGAACTGCATGATCGTCAACATGCTGTTGGCGGACGCTCCGGGCTGCGGCAGCATGCCCAGCCCGGAATAGATTTCGCGGTCCGGATCCCAAGCGGCTCCGGAGCCGCGGCCGAGCGTGTCGAGGTAGATGTCGGGGACGATGACGCGGCCCTTGCCGAGCCGGATGTCCCGCATCAGGCTCGTCCACACCTCGTCCAGGGCATCCATCCAGTGTTCGACGCCCTGGTAGTCGGAGCGGCCCAGGCTCGTGCCTCTGATCAGCCTGTGGGGGCGCATGTTCGGGATGTAGCTCGCGAGCAGGCCACGCGGGTAGCGCGAGTCGAACCCGCCGTCCTCGTCCACCTGGTCGGTGTACACCTCCGTCTCCGGGTGATCGGCGAGCGGCACCTGGTCGCCGAGCCGGTCCGCCGTCCCCAGGTACAAGGCGTGAAAGACCCGGCCTTTCTCATGCCGCTCCAGGTGCCGCCACACCTGCCGGTCGCCGTCCTCGGCCAGCACCCGCCAGAACGTCACCGCGCGCAGCTTGCCGTAGGAGAATTCCGGCACGGCGGCGTCGGGCGGCAACACGCTCATGACCGGGTGCTCGAAGTCGGTGTCCCACCCGGCACGCAGGTACGCGCCGCCGTACGCGCTGCCGATTTCGGCGGCCTCCAGCAAGGACCCGTAGACGCCCGCCTCATGCATGATCTTGTCGAGGCGGCTCTGACTTTTCTTGCCCGCGACCTTCAATGTTGGCGGTTCCGCGAACAAAAGGTCCGCGCTCGTGGTGGAGATGTCTCCAGCGATCGGCACGTGTAGCTTCGTACTCCGGACCTGCCCGGGAGGGACCTGCGTCCCCCAGAACCAGCGGGCCGCGCGCTGGATCCAGCCCGTGAAACCTTTCGATGGCCGGTCCCAGCTCTTGGCGTCCAGGCCGATGCCGTGCACCATGCCGGTTGCGCCGTACACATCGGCCAGCCGCTCAGGGTCGCCGGTGTACCAGGCGCCCCATTCCTCATACAGCCGCATCTCGCGCCGGATGTGCGGCGGCGGCCACTCCTGGTCGTGGTCCGGAAGCGGCATGATCGCCCTCACTCTGTTCTCGTACGGACGCAAGGTCATGTGCGGCGGCGAGGCGCGCGAAGAAAGAAGGGTCAGATGACGTCGATCAGGCCGGCGGGCAGCACCGGAAGCTGCGGCGGCGCGGTGATGCGCACCCACGCCTGCCAAGTGCCTTCCGGCCGGGACGTCGTCCCACCTGGGCCGAACAGGATGCGCGCGGTCGCGCCCTTCGCGGTGACGGACAGGGGATCCCACTCGGCGCCGGCCCAGTCGTTCTCGACCGGCTCCACGCACGGCACGGTGAACGCGATCTCCACCTGCTCGCTGCCCACCGCTCCGCGAATCCAGAACGGCAGCCACTCCCGCGACAGCGACGAGATCGTCTCCACTGGAGGCTCCTTACGCGCGTGAGGTGGACCAGGTCCGGCGAGGTGGATCGGCGCTCCAGCCGCGCCGCGCCGAGGTGGCGCTCCACGTCCGGTGTGGCCCGGTGGCGCCGGTGATGTCGCGGCCGAGGAGCGTCACCGGCCGGGCCTGGTCGCGCTCGAACGCGACGGCGACGAGGCGGATCTTGCGGCGGCCGACCTCCTGCGCCAGGCCGGATTCGGTGGCCGGGCCGATCATCCGGGCGCGACCTGGACGGACTGCGGCGGCCGCGCTGGCGTCCAGGGCTCGCCCGAGGTGCCGCATCTTGCGCGGCGTGATCGGCAACGCCTCATCAGCTTCGGTAGCCGTGCCGATGAACGTGCCGTTGGAGACCTCGAACGCCTGGTCGGCTTCGGCCGCCTGCCCGACCTGGCGGCGATGCGCGGGCGTCACCGGCAGCGCGCCGCCGCTCTCGTGCGCAGCGCCGACACTGCGCACCTTCCGCGCCACAACCGCAACCGCCGTATCGGCTTCGATCGGCTGGCCGAGAGTTCCCCGTTTGACCGGCCGGATCGCCGCTGCGGTCTCCAGCGACGTGGACTGCCCGGTCGTACGCCGCTTGCGCCGGGCCATGGCCTGCGCCTGCTCGGCGCTGCCCGCCTGTTGCACGACGACGGCCGGGTTGGCCGGGTAGGCGGGGCCGAGCTTGCCCTGGTCGCTGATGGCGACGTCGTCGTACGTCAACGTGATGCCCGGCAGGTACACGAACCCGACCTCGTTCGGCACCACCGTGCCGGTGTTGACGCCGGTGGCGCTGGCTTGCAGCGTGGTGGTGGCGGTTTCGACGGACGGGTACACCCACAGATCGACGGCGCCGTTCGAGGTGGTGGTACCGGTCAGCACCCGCAGTTCGAGCCGCACCCACTGGCCCGCCGTGACCGCTGACGGGACCGAGACCAGCGTGGCGGTGGTCGTGGTTCGCCGGTAGAAGATCGTCCCCGTGGGTCCGACCATCAACCGGCCCGCGCTGCTGATCCCTCCGCTGAGTATGTTCAGTTCAAGGAACCAGTCGTCTGCGCTGGGCAGCGACGCGAAGCGCACGTACGCCCGGATCCAGAGTTCACGCCCGGTCAGGACCCAGTTTCGCCACGCGACCGAATCGTCATCGCCGATCTCCGCCGCGAGCGGAGCCCGCGTCCCGGTCGCCGCCACGTACGTGGGCGTGCCGGTGATCGAGTTGAACGCGTCCCCGGATCCGCCGCCCGAGTTCGCGGTGGTGATGACGGTCCCGGCCGTGCCCGCGTTGAAGGAGTTCCGAAACAGCATGGCGCGGGCTTAGACCGGGGTGGCGCGGAAGAACCCGGTGGCGGCGATCTGCGCCACGATGTCGGTGCCGTCCGGAGTGATCGCGAAATCGTGGCAGGTCAGCGGCGCAATCTGCGCGTCGGTCGAACCGGAGGAAGGCTTGTAGCAGATGACGAGCTTGGACCAGCCGCCCGACGCCGTCAGGACGCTCGTCCACGTCTGATCGGGGATGTCGAGGTCGAGCCGGTCGTTGGCGTCGTCCGGGGCGACAACGTTCAGATCGGCCGCCACCAGCGTCTTGCGCGCGTAGCCGTTGCCGACCGGCACCTCGTTGGTGGCCCCCGCCACCACGTCGGTCAGGGTGTCCTTGTCGCGTAGCACCGCGTCGGTTTCCAGGCCCGCCGTGGAGAGCGCGGCGATGACGAGCGTGGACCCGGCTGGGTCGCCGTTCTTCACCCGGTGGTACAGCTCGGCGACCCTGCCAAGCGCGACGTTGAACGTGAAGTCGGCCATGATCGTTCTCCCTCAAGGTCCAGGGGGTGGTGAGGTCCAGCAGCGCGGGCCGGCCTTCGTGCTGCCCCTCAACAGCCGAAGTGACGGCCCGCGCTGGGTGCTCGACGCGCGTACGGGGAAGTCGCGCGGAGCGACGCACCTCCGGGCGGCCAAGCCGCCACAACTGGCCGGGTATCCGGGGTGCGCGTCTAAATACGAAAGGTTCCTTGCCGACCTTCTTTTCGTCCCCGCCGGCATGACCAGCACGGGGTACGTGCTGGGCCGCTGGGCGCCCGGCCAGATCGCGATCGAATACGACAAACACGGCACGAGACGAGGGCGGGCGGGAGGGAGGAACGCACCACCTCGCCGCTGCGTGAACGGCATGAGTGGATCAACTCTGCTTCGCCGGAGTCGGGCCCTCCGACCGATCTGCAGCCTCTACGAAAGAGGCCTGCGTCAGCTTGTACAGCGCGCTATCCGAAGCGCGCACTCCGGACGACGTGATCCGGATAGCCGCTGTTGCACTCATCACCTACGTTCGTTCCCAGGTGCGGCGACGAGAGTGAGTAAGGAAAGCGTAAGGGCCACGCAAGAGCGCGTAAGTCCACCTCGATAGGTTCTGGATCGACGGCGCCGGTCGATCTAGAACCCGCGCTCGCCACGGCAGGCGCAGCACGCACAACTCTGATCACGAGAGGCATGACATGGGCAAGAAACTTCGCACGGTACCGGTGGCAATAGCCCTGTTTGTCATCGGTGCCTCTCCCAGTGCTGCTTTCGCGACTCCAAAGGTCGGTACTACCGCAAACGGCCAGCAGCCGACGCAGGCCACGTATTCAATTCAGTCCACGTACTGGGTGCTGCGCTACAACCCAACAGGCCAGATTGTGACAAAGTACAAGGTGTACGCCGACCTTCAGGACTACAAAAGGAACAACACTGGATGTAGTGAGGCCTGGGCGAAGCTCCCCTCTCTTCCACGATATTATTCGCCTATTGCGCTCGGTGGCTGTTAGGCCGAAGTTGATTGATCTTCGTGGGTGACCCCCCTTGGCGTTGTTAGCGAAGAGTCTGCTTGGCTTCGGGGGTGACCCGCAACGGAACCGTTTCGTACGCTAACGACCCCGCACAGGCCCCGTCCGGCGCCAGCCCTGGCCTGCAGAAAGCCCTTACAGTACGAAACGGTTCCTAAAGACGGGGGACGGGTTCGAGCAGCCTCCACCACACCGCCTGCGTGGTGTGTAAGGCATAGCGGAGCGCATCGACACTGTGGTCGTGTTCCTTGACCGGGGCGTCCTCGCCCGCCGCCGCTTTCTTGTCGTCCCAGGCGTAGCCGACGATCTCATCGACGAGGTCGCGGCAGGACGCGTGCACCCGCAGATGGTCGGCTGCCATGAGGTTGGAGACGGTGCGGATCCCGTCCAAGACAGAGTTGTCCCCCTGCTGTGGCCGGAACCCGTCATGGTGCAGCTGGAGCACGAACGACGCGGCGCTGGGGTCCACGATCAGCCAGGCGGGCCGGACGCCTCCCGTTCCCGGTCCGTAGGTGTCGGGGATGCCGTCGAGCCAGTCGGCCAGCCGCACCGAGTACTCGGCGTCGGTGAGCTGCCGCCGCTGCTGGCGGGAGTCCCACCGCCACTCGTTGGTCACATAGATGCGGCGCTGCCCGTACTCGTCCGGGACGGACACACCGACGAGGACGGCGTCGAACGGGTTCGCGGTGCCGTAGTCGATGCCGCAAGCGAGCCACTTCTCCATCAACGGCAGGGTGGTGACGACGTGCTTGTCCTCATCCCACATATCGAAGATCGCGCCCTCAGCGAGCACCCACAACCCGAGGATGAACCGCTTATACCAGAGCCCCGTGTACTCGGCCTTCAACGCCCGGACATAGGCAGGGTCGAGGGAGTGATTGTCGTCGAGGCGGAAATGCCAGCTCTTGAGGTCAAGTTCGTGACGCCGATCGAGGAAGTCCCGCTTCAACCAGTGGCTGGGCGCGTCCGGGTTCGTCGAGCCGAACAGCTTCGCCCCTGGCACACTCAGCCTGCTCAGCAGCATGTCCCAGAACGGCCTGTCCACCAAAGTGATCTCATCCACGTACGCACCCGCGCACGTCATGCCCCGCAGCCGGGTTTCAGCGCGAGCATCCGCACACGAGATGATCTCCACCTTGCGACCGAGGATGCTCGCGGTCGGCGCCCCGCGCGTGTAGGAGGTGCGCTTGGCGAGCGGCCCCATGATGGCCGGGTCCATGAGCGGATCGAACACGTTGCGGCTGATGGTGTCGGCGGTCTTACCCGCCACCACGAGGGAGCCACCGCGGGGCGCGTTCGCCACGAAGATGACCCAGCGGAGCAGGGAGGCGATGGTCTTTCCCGACCGGATCGCGCCTTCCCATATGTTCAACCGGGCCGTGGCCTCGGCGATGCTGCGCTCCTGCTTGGGCGACGGCCGGATGGCCAGGGCTAAGCTCATCTACGCCTCGCCCCCGGTGTCGTCGTAGAGGATCTCTCCCGCGACGATCTCGGCCTGGACAATCGTGTCGGTGTCCGGGTCCGGCACCTCGTACCGCTGCTGGAGCTGGGCCAGCATGGTGCCGAGCAGGGACGCCATATCGGTGTCGGGCACGCCGTTGCGGTTCAGCTCGGAAACGCCCGTCAGCGACGCATACTTATTGATGATCTTCAGGCTGATGTCGGTGGCCTGCACCTCACCCTTGAGGACTTTCGGCCATAACGCGGCCAGCATCCGATCCAGCCTGCTGAGTAGCAGGTGCAGCAGGTGCTCGGCCGCCATGCCCTCCGCCTTGGCGGCCCGCTTGAGCGCCGCGGTGATGTCAGCGGACGCGGCCTGCGGGCTGTTGTAGTCGAGCCGCTGCGCGATTAGCGTCGGCGACACTCCGGCGATCCGCATCTGAAGGGCCTGGTTCCGCCGCTGGGCGAGCTCCAACTTGCGCCGGTCATCAGCCATCGCGCGAACCCCACCCCCTTCCCAGGGTTGTCGGTTCCGCCAATGATCTAAAGATCGGCGCCTTCGGCCTTGCCGATCGGCAGGTGATCCACGATTTCCGGCAGGTGCGGCTCCACGATCTCCACCGTGTGCCCGGTCACGAACACGCCGCGGGCGCCGATCTGCTCGGCGAACACCGCCAGCGACGGCATCCACCAGCCGTCCCCCTCGTCCGGGGCCTGGTCCACGATGAGCGCGAACGGCTCCTCGCTGACCCCGCCGAGCTCATACAGCGGCCGAGGAACGCAGCAACGACCGGCAGGGACCTGCGCTACCGCCGGATCTCGTTCCGAATCACTTCCCGGCCGCGCCAGCATCGGGCGGTCATCGGCGCCGCTGATGAGCCTGACTGCGATTGGTGGTTTCCGCCGTGAGAAGCCTGCCGCAGGATCGGGTCATCGTCCACCCGCTTGGCCGGTCCACGTTGGGGGCTGCGCGGCTCGTGTGTCATGTTCCACTTCACTGGTCAGGGACGGCATGGACGCAAGTCGCATCGTCGCCCGTACCAGTGCGAGGGAGGTACGTCCTAGGCAACTCCACCAACCAAGTAGGGAAAGAACTATGAACGAGCTGGTACCAGTGGCATTCGGATTAGCTAGCGGCCTCCTGCTCGGAGTGCTCACAGCGCGACGCCGCACAGTCGTCTGGATCGTCACCTCGGTCGTACTAGGTGCCACCGCCACCTTCTTGACCGGTGAGTGGCGAGTGAGCTGGGCGTTCTTGCTCATCGACATTCCCATAGTGGCGGGTACGGCAGTCCTCGCGTACGTGGCTGCCCGACGTCTGACCATCCGCTGGCTGACCGCGCACAATCGCATCTAGGGGGAGGCATGGGGTTTCCAGACTTTGGGCAACCAGAGGTTGCGGCACCTGGCAACGCGGGAGTGCAGCAACCGCCGCCCCCGTTCGACCACCAGCGCTGGGAGAAACTCCGCCGGGAACAGTTAGGTGTCGCCGTAATCGACCCGCAAGGCCACAAGATCGGCTTCGCGGTGGGCGCGGGCAAGTACGCGCCGGTAGATGGACTCAAACACGTTCTGGTGGGCGAGCTCGATGACTACGGGTGGTTCAACCCACCCGGCAGCGGCGACGAGGCGGACTTCAATCTCTTCATCACGCCAGCTCCACCCTTCCAGTTCATTCTAGATGATGTAGTCAAGCTGATGACGGCTGACGAGCGAGGCAGTCTCCATACGCGAAAGCGCGGCCAGGGATTCTGCCTCGAGGCTGAGATCACGCCAGACGAAGGCTTCTATCACAACGAGTTCTTCCCAACCGAAGACCCGATCGTCAGTCCTCTGGTCGGACGCAAGATCGGGGTCTATGGGCCATGGGTACGTGACGACGGGCACGGTGGCCGGCCCGAGATTCATCCCTGCGAGGTGATCTGGTGGGAAGCACCCACCAACAGGCCGGGTGTGCGACTTACCAGATTCCTGCTCCTGCTTCAGGACGACTCAAATCGCTTTGACCGGCCCGGTGATTTCAACGGTCCCCTTCCACGGCCATGGTCGGCTTTCCCCCGGCAGGCCCACATCACCATCGCCCTGCAGCTCCGGAGCCAGGCGCACAATCAGTACGATCTCAGGCTCCTTCGAAGCCGCGAGATCGCCGACATGCCCAATCCGGGAGCTGCCAGCACAATGAGAAGCTTCGGCGGCCAACCAGCAGTAACGATCCACAAACGGACCGCTACGCCGAATAAAGTCCAGGTTGCTCTCAGCGCTGTTGAGGCCGATCCAGATGGCAGGTACCTTCGATGCTTTCTCGGTATCGGCCTGCAAGTGGGCACCGGCGATCGCGGCGACGAAGGCTACGCCCTACTTCGCCTCGAGACCCTGAGCAATGAGGAACCAGGGGGATAGCCGATGTAGACGCGAGCGTTGAGCGGTGCTCGCTGGCGTGAAGCTTTGAGAACCCCGCTGGCCACCTGGGCGGCCAGCCGACGCCGCAGCGCAAACATGGATATGAGGAAGTCACGGAGGTACAAGCTGGCGACCAGGGTCAGTGGCCCTACTACCCTGTCGGTCTCACTCCGCAGCAAAAGATCCAGTCGCACGCTTCAGATCGGTGACTGGTTCAGAGTCGGTTGACCAGCACAACCGCGCCCAAGGTCAACTCATGGCCGGCTTTCGCCAGTGCTGAACCCGCACTACTCCCCCTCGCCGCCGCTGGCGGGGACCGGCGCGTAGCTGCGGTGGAAGACGCTGCGGGACACCTTCCAGAACGAGCCCGCCCCGTCGTGCACCACGTAGTCACCCAGGACGGCGCGCAGCATCCCCTCGGGCGTCTGCAAGTCGATGTACTCCGCCGACCGGCCACGCAGGGCGGTCTGCCCGACGATGCCCTTGAGCTTCGACTGCTCGTTGATCTAGACGACGACGTCGTCGAGGTCGAGCCCGTTCACCTCGACCGCCTCCACGACGGTGTCGATGGGCTCGTACTGGCGGATGTCCACAGCCATGATCATTTCTCCGTTCGTTGACACTTCTGGCGCCGGGCGAGCATGCTCCTGACGCGGTCGAGGTGGGCGCAGGCGGTTCGACTCCGGCCCACTGGCCAGAAGCGACGCGATCGTGCGTACGGGGTGACGCGAGGGCTACATCCCGAACCGAATCGTCACCGCGACGGTAGAGGCCACCCTCACGAAAACAACTACAGTGAGTAGCTAATAATTTTCTCTTAGTAGTCATGCAAGAGGACCGGCATGCCCCACCCCCCACGGCGCCACTCCCTGATCAACACCACCCTCACCGGCGCAACCCTCCTGGCCAGCATGACCCTGATGGCCGCCGCCCCCGATCTCGCGACCGCGGCCACGCGCCCAGCCCAGCACGCACCCCAAGCCGCAGCGCAGCGCGCGGAGGGACCGCTGCTAGCCGACGCGCTCACCACCCTGCCGGTGGCCACCGAGCGGCGCGAGGGCTACCAACGCTCCTCCTTCCGCCACTGGATCGATGCCGATCATGATGGCTGCTCAACCCGCGCCGAAGTCCTCATCGACGAGGCCGACACCCCGCCCCAGGCCGATGCCGCCTGTCGCCTGTCCGGCGGCTCCTGGTACTCGTACTACGACAACCAGCAAGTCAACGACGCCACCGGCCTCGACGTGGACCACCTGGTCCCGCTGGCTGAAGCGTGGGACTCCGGCGCCTACGCCTGGGACGCGGCCCAGCGCCAGGCATACGCCAACGACCTAGACGAGCCCTGGCACCTGGTCGCGGTCACCGCCCGCTCAAACAGGCAGAAGGCCGACCAGGACGTGGCCACCTGGCAACCGCCATACGAACCAGCGCGCTGCCGGTACGCCGCCGAGTGGACCGCGATCAAGACCCGCTGGAAGCTGTCCATCGACACCGCCGAACAGCAGGCCCTCACCGACCTCGCGGACGCCTGCCCGACGCAACGCCTGCCTGCGATAGACGATCAGCGCGCCCGCTGAGCCGGGTTGGTTTTCTGTCGCGAAAACGGTGAGCGCGTGTGACCCGAGGTTGCGGAGCTGGTGCGGGCCGTGATGTACGCGAGATCCCCGACTCGTTCCGGCCTGAGCCGCTCATCGCTGTCGCGGCACGGGCGGTGAGATGTACTCGAAGCTGACCAGCCCGAGCCGGCGCGGGTCCAGCGTGTTGGCGTGCTGATTCCGCCGCTTACTGCTGGTGTGAAGCTTGGTGGCGCGGCCCTGCCGCTGCCACCGCGAGCTGCGCTCCATGTACGCGATCAACGCCGGGTGCGACGTCACATTCCGGTACCGGAACCCCTGCTCATGCAAGTACCGGCCAATCCAGTCCTCCAGGAGCCCACCGATAGACAGTCCCTGGAAATCCGGCAGCACCACCAGGCGGTGACCCAGTTTGATGTCACGCACCTTCGGATGCTGGAAATGCCTGTAGGCAGCGAAAGCCACCGGTTTGCCGTCGATACACCCGGCGAAGCAATGCGCAGCGTTGCTGATGTCGCTGCTCAGATAGTGATGGTGGCGAAATATGTGCCACAAGGACCTGTCGGCCGCGTGGATGTCGAGCTGGAACGTTGGCCGGGGTTGAACCGACCTCCAAGTGAAGGTCGCGGTGGCAACGTCATACACCCAGTCCGGCTGCAACCAGTCCACCACGTCGTAGTGACAGGTGACCGCGACGAGTTGCCGCCCGTCGCGGCGGACGGATTTCGCGACCGCGTGTGAGGCGACCTTCGCCACCTGCCGGTCCACCACGGACGTAAATTCATCGACCACGATCAGCCCGTCCTGCTCGGCCAGCGCCCGCGCCATCGACGCGCGGAACGCCTCCCCGTTGCTGAGCGTCCTGTACGGCCGGAGCCACGCGGGCGGGCTCGAGAGTCCCACCGCGGTCAGCAGGCCCACGATGTCCTTGATGCCCATTCGCTTGGGGAAGTCGTCCACAAGCGCCTTGCCGGACCAGGCTTGCGCCTCGACCATTCGGCCCGGCCACAGTTCGCGGGCGAGCGTGCTCTTACCGGCGCCGGACGGGCCGACGAGCAGGCCGACGCTCCACTGCCGGTCCTCGACGGGCAGGTGCGCCGACCACGAGTTGGTCAGCTTCTCCTCCAGCGGCACGTCGAACATGCCTTGCAACTGGAGGACGCGGCCGGTGCGGTGTACGGGGGTGGCGAGGGTGATGTCTGCGCGCACAATGCTCTCCAATCCGAGGACCCCCATATCAGGCGCGATAGTGAGGATCACGTACACCACAGACCTCTTGATCATGTCCTGGGCGCCGCGCAAGCTGAAACAGCTATCCGTTTCCGCAGACGACATCCGGGAGCCGATATGTCGATCACCCGTCAAGCGTCAGATCCAGGAAGTACGTTGTGCGCCTTCTTGGACGCCCGCCTACCGCAGCGTGATCTCATCACCCAGGAATGGTCCAGCCGATTACGGCAGCCGAACTGGACCGGAATCGAGGTGCAAACCGACCGTCGCCACCTGGGCCATGCGTTCGAAGTCAGGCTGGGGCTCGATCTTGCCGATACGCCTGGCCACTGGAACCTCCTGTCTTTTCTCCCTCTCGAGCAATGCGATGGCCTCCTGCGCGCTGCGGGGTTCCGCCCGGCTGAATATGATCATCTTCCCGACAGTCAGACCAGCGATCCTCTCCTGCTGGCCTGGGAACGCATCAGCCGTTCCGAGCCCGACATCGCGCATCCCAAGCAGCAGGCCGCCTTGGCCGCCTGCCTGGACGCCACGGCGATGGACCAGCTCAGTCACAAACTGGGCGACGAGACTCCCGTCCAAACCCGTCGCGCCTTGTTCCTCCACCTGCACCAGATGTCCGTCTCCGGCTCTACCAGCAGCGTCGAAGATCCGGCTCTACGTGGGCTGCTTGAGCTGTGGAATGCCTACCTGCGGTACGGCCAGGAGCCTGTTGTCCGGCTCGGCAAGCGAGTGGTTCTCGCCCCAGAACTGGCAGCAGGATTCGCCACCGCGGATCTCGTGCTCGGCCAGACCCTGGTCGAAATCAAGACCGTCCTTGAGCCCGCCGCATATCTCGATCAGTGGCTCCGTCAGATTCTCGGCTACGTCCTACTCGATCGGTTCAACGCCCTGTGGCTGGATCAGATCGCGCTCTACCTTGGCTGGCAGGCGCTGCTACTGCCGGTCTCCATCGAGGATCTGCTGTCCACGGCCACCTCCGGCCCCACCCCCGGCCTGGAGACGCTGCGAGAGGACTTTCATGAAGCGATCCGTCCCGAATTAGATCAGGTTGTGGGCTACCTACAGAGAAGGCGGTACCCGCCGCCTGCCCAAGCGTCGTCTTCACGACCGCTTTGATCCGAGCATTCTCCCATTGGTTCGGGCCGGCCGCTTGAAGGTTTGCCGAGATGACGATGGCGGGTGACCTTGCGTCGCTCGTGACCGGTCTGGCGGCGCCTCACCCGCAGCGTCAGGCTGTCTCGGTCTGCGGGCCTCCACCTGGCTTCAGTCCGATGTTTCCGGGCCCGGTCACGATCCCATCACTCGCCGTCCACCAGGCGAGCTGCGGCAGCATCATCGGCGCCATGAAGCCTTCGTCGATCGTCGTGCTGGTGCTGGTGCTGGTGGCAGTCCCGACGCTGGCGTGGATGCTCGGCCCAGGAGCCACGTGGGTACTGGAGAACATCGACGGCGTCACCCTCAACAACGACGTCCCGCCACCAGCGACCTTGCCCTCGGACGAGCTGACCGCCAAGGACTGGGCGTCTGCCATCGCCGCCGTACGCGGCAACGTCCTGGCCGTAGCCACCGGCCTGGCCGCCCTCTTGGCGGTATTTTACACCGCGCGCAACGCTGACACCGCGCGCCGCATGTTCCGACTCGGCGAACGCGGTCACGACACCGACCGCTTCAGCAAGGCGGTCGAGCAGTTGGGCAGCGACCAGGCCCCGGTGCGGCTCGGCGGCCTGTACGCACTGGAGCAGCTCGCCCAGAGTAACCCCGCGCTACGCCAGACCGTCGTGGACGTCACCTGCGCCTATCTGCGGATGCCGTGGACGCCGCCGCGCGAGGAAGATCGGCAGCAGCAGATCCGCGCCGCCCAACGCGCCGCCCGCACCCGGTCACCTGGCCGTGCCGAGGCTCAGGCCGTCCGTAACCCGGACGAAGAAGGGCTGGTCCGGCTCACCGCACAGAGTCTCCTCGCCGATCACCTGCGCTGGCGCAAACCCCGCTGGTGGCAACGCCCCACAGCCGCCAACCCACGTTTCTGGCCCGGCATCCGACTGGACCTGACCGGCGCCACCTTGCTCAACTTTGCTTTTAGTGACTGCCGTATCGATACGGCAGTTTTCATTGGGGCGACCTTCACCGACAACGCCTGGTTCGACGATACGACCTTCATGGACAGCGCCTGGTTCTACAATGCGACCTTCGTCGGCTATGCCCAGTTCGACAGGGCGAACTTCAGCAGCATCGCCTCGTTCAGTAAGGCAACCTTCGCCAGCACCGCCTCGTTCGACGAGGCGACCTTCGCCGACGAGACCCAATTTAACAAAGCAGCCTTCACCGGCAAGGCCAGCTTCCGCAGAACAGCCTTCATCGGCGACGCTTGGTTCTACGGAGTGACCTTCGTCCGCGACGCCAGGTTCGATCAGGCAACCTTCACCCGCGACTCCTCGTTCAGCGACACGCAAGGCATGCTCATCGAGTTGACAATGGCGCGAGTGCGGCCAGACCGCGCGCACGACTGGCCGCCGGGCTGGCATGTGGAGACCAGACCCGACGGAGCGGTGCTGGAGCGGTACTCCCCGCCGCCCGAAGACGGCGCGAAGGACGAGCAGGCAGACGGGGAACCGACCTCCTCAACGTAGCGGGGCGTGGACGATCGGTCTACATGAGGGCTCGGACGGAGTGGCCTGCTTCGGTGAGTCGTTCCAGGAGTTCGACCTGTTCGGCCTCCGAGGAGCAGGTGACGATGACGCCCCACACGGTCGGCGGCTCCACTCGCTCGGCCGGCCCCGAGGAGGGGACGGGGTCCGGCATCGGCTGGTCGGAGTTGGCGGGCAGCAGATCGCTCAGGTCCGCCAGGTCGTCGGCCGTGTAACCGGCCGCGGCCAGCAGTTCTTCGTCGGCCGCACCGATGTCGGTCAGCATGTCGGCGAGCAGGTGGCGGTCCCACCCGCCGCGCTCCGGGATCGCGTTGTTGGCCACGAGGTAACCTTCGGCGTCCGCGTCGGAGCGGGACGTCCAGCCGCGCAGGATGGGGACCAGCCACACGCCGTCATCGCCGAGGTCCACGCCTTCGGGTGGCGACTTGCCTTCGGCGGCCATCTCTTCTAGGACGAGCAACCGTCCGTGCCCGGCGACGAGGCGTTCGGTGCGCTCGTCGAGCTCGCCAGCGAGCGTACATCCGAATTTCTGGATCGCTATGCGGATGGTGGGGAGGTCGTGTTCCTTCGGGTTGCGGACGGCTCGGGCGATCTCGGGGAGGGGCATGTGTTCGATACGGCGCATGGGGTCCTCGCTAGGTGACGAGTCGTGAACACCAGGCATCCGAACCCGTATGACGAGGACGCGTTCCCGGTGCCGATCCCGCCGCTGGTGACGTACGCGCCGGAGGACGAGTTCGACGACCGGGCGGTGTTGATGCTGGCGTGACGGCAGACTGGCGGCACTCTAAGCACTTGTTGCGCAGAAAGTGACAACCATGCGGTGCGGCTTGCAGGGAATCGAGGAATCGCCGCGTCGAGCTTTGCTTCGCAGTTGTCAGCCTTGGTCGTCGTTTGTCACCTTTGTGCAATCTTGGCGGGCCTACAGACGGCTCAAGTCCGATACCGAAGCTCCATAGGCGGTAACGCTGCACCATCGGCATCAGACGAACTAGTGAGGCGTTGCCCCGGAGGGAAAGACATCACGGGCGCCAACCTGCACACGCTGTAGAAGCACGGCTAGAGGTGCCCGTTGAGTGTTGCAGCCGTCGCTGCGATTGGGAGATGGTCGTGGCCGGTGCCACAGGATGAACTCAAGGAGGTGGGTCGGGCGCGAGCGGGGCCCCATTAGGGACGGTTGCCGACTGGCGCGGTGATTGGCGGATAGGCAGGTACAGGGCGCGTCCCGTTACGAATGGAGCAACCCCTGGTCTTTGGAGGAGGAAGTTTTGTCGCCACAGGTCGATGCAGCGCTCGTGTCAGGGACTGTCGCAATTACCATAGCCACAATATCCGCGATCATAACATGGAGCCAAGTTCGCAGAGAGCGACGTAAATGGCTGACGGATACAAAAGTAGCGATCGCACTTGAACTCTACAAAGCCCGAATCTCGTCATACCCTCAGGTATTTGAGGCCATCGAACCACTTTCAACACACAACATCAGCGAATTGACTCCGGATGGCGCAGGCGATGTCGCGCTGCACTTAAATAGGTGGCTCTACTCGATCGGTGGAGCTTGTGCAGGCGCCAAAGCCAGAGGTGCACTGCTTGGCTTAAGGCAATGCTGTGACCGCTGGGCTAGTGATGGCGCGAAACCGGCAGAACTGTACAAATTTCGCAATCTATTGATTGCTTTCCTGCGGCGCGACTTAGATGTAGGCGGGCTGGAGTCATATGACTTTACCTCCACTTCTACGTTGCTCGATGAGCTCCACGAGGACCTAAGAAGAATCGAGAGCCAGCGTCGCCCCCGCGCCTGATCTGCGACTACAGGGTTAGGTCGCGAGCATCCACCATAATGAGTATTCCGCGCGTGCTGGCAGGTGCGCATTCTGCCAGCACGCGAAGATCATTCTTCTTGGTCGGGATCGCGGTCGGGCGCGGTCTTGTAGACGACGAGGCTCATCCGGCCTCCGACAGGATTCGGATCCGCACACGGTAGTTGCCCGGCGCCGACGGGTCACAGTCGGCGTCCTCGACTCGGTAGCCCGCGCGCTTGAGCGCATTCCGGCACTCGATCGCGAGCAAGGCCGAGTTGACATGCAGGAGCACGGCCCCCGCGGTGTCGGGATCGCGCTCACACGAGAGGATCGCCTCGGGGGCGTCATGCCCCAGGCGCTCACGGATGGCCGCCGTGGCGTGCTTCCGAACCTGGTGTGCCTGCACGAGTCCTTCGAGCGCGACGCGGAGCGGTGCCACTGCGTCGTACCCCAACCTGATCGAGTTCCAGCCCCAGCCGTCCTTAACCCGTTCGACCGGCCGAGCTGGCCCGGACAGCACAGCTTGCACACCGTCCACGGACGCGGGGTAGTCGCCGTAAAGTCGGGCCACCTCACCGTTGTAGGGCCGGCCTCTCGCCTCCCACGCAACATAGCTCCGAAAGGGTGGGTTGGACAGTTGGTCCAACGCGGCCAGCAGGCACAGCCCATCCTCGATGGGGATACTCCAGGTAGTGGCGGTGTTGGTGAGCCGGTCCTTGGGGGCGCTGAGATAGAACGACTCGCGGTGTGGTTGGACGGTGTACGGCCCCATCGAGGCCCTGAGCTCTTCGGCTCGGCTCATTCGGTCACCTGCCGGAAAACCACCGTCGCCTTGTAGGCGTCGGCCAGCGGGTCGATGTTGCTGTCGTCCTTCACCACGTCGGCGCTCACGACGTAGACGCCGGTCTCCTCCATCGCCTGGCCGTAGAAGTCGTGGGCCGCGAGGAGAGCCTTCGATCGGATGTCCTGAGGCGAGTCGCCCGTGATGGTGGCGTGGAAGTCCAGCGGGAACTCCCTCGGGTTGTCTAGGAACGCGTGCACGTTGTGGGGGTAGCGCTCGCTCATGCCTGGCCCACCCCTGCGACCTTGCCCCACGCCATGTAATCGTCGTCGCTGTAGTCGGCCTCGATCGACAGCGGGGCGAGAAGTGCGGTGGCGGCCGCGTGCGCGAGCGTCGCGTGTGCCTGCGCGGCCAGGATCAGCTTGAGCCGATCTTCGTGGTTGGCCACGCGGTTGGGATCCTCGGCGTCCGCGAGGAGTTCTTCTGCCTTCCGGTAGTGCTCCGGTCCGGTCATGATCATCTCTTTCGCGAGGAGACTGATTCACTCGCGATAGTAGACGCCATACAAGATCGATATTGCTACATAAGAATGTCTCTTATCATGTAGCAGTCGCTGGTAGCCTGCGCGAGCAGTGGATCTCCTCGCGAAAGAAGATCGAATGTGATGGAAGGCACCACCGCCGCACTCGCCCCAACCGGCGACGCGCTACCGCTCCGGGGCCGCCCGCCCACCCGTCACGATCACGACCTCGTGGCGCTGCTGGGCGAGACCGGCATGAGCCCGCTCGCCGCTGCCTCCACGGCGGCCTGGCTTGACGGCGAGAAGCGCGCCTCCCCACGCACTCGCGCCAGCTACGTGATCGACCTCGGCTGGTGGCTCGCCTATCTCCGCGCCCGCGGCCTCGACCCGGCCGACGTGCACCCGGTCGAAGCCGACCGCTACGCCGCGGCGCTCCGAGCGGCCGGGCTCGCCGACGCCACTCGCGCCCGGCGTCTCGCGTCGGTCTCCTCCTGGTACCGCTACCTCGTGCGCGCCGGCGTCGCCGCCCGCAACCCGCTGCTCGACATGGACCGGCCCACCGTCGAGGAGGTCTCCAAAACGCACGGCCTGTCCAAGGACGAACTGGACCGGATGCTCGCCCACGCCCACCAGCACGAGACCACCCGCACGTACGCGCTGCTATGCCTGCTCGTCGTCACCGCCTGCCGCGTCGGCGGCATCGTCCACGCCCAGATGGACGCGCTCGGCTACGACAAGGGACACCGGATCATCGACCTGCCGGTCAAGGGCAAGGGCGGCACTCGTACCAAGCGATTCATCGTCCCCCCGTTCGCAACTGCCGCACTCGACGCCTACCTCGCCGAGCGAGCCACCGAACCCGGTCCGCTGTTCCGCACCAAGACCAGCAAGCCGATCGATCAGCCGTACATCTACCGCCTCGTCCGCCGCCTCGCGAAAGCAGCAAGCGTGCCGCAGTGCGACAAGCTCTCCCCGCACTCAATCCGGCACTCCATCGCCACCTACCTGCTCGAGAAGTACCCGCTGCACGTCGTGCAGGACCTCCTCGGCCACGCCGACCCGCGCACCACCCGCCGCTACGACAGAGCGCGCGGCCAACTCGACCGCTCCCCCGCCTACGCGCTCGGTGCCGAGTTCGCCCAGGGCGAGGCTCGCCACCTCCGACAGGAGACCTCATGATCTCGATCTCCTA
The DNA here is from genome assembly GCF_040648415.1 of Nonomuraea sp. NPDC049141. Lineage (NCBI taxonomy): Bacteria > Bacillati > Actinomycetota > Actinomycetes > Streptosporangiales > Streptosporangiaceae > Nonomuraea > Nonomuraea sp. NPDC049141. The sequence goes on along the minus strand of NZ_JBEZDR010000004.1, from coordinate 696,151 downwards.
CCTGCGCTGGCGGAACAGCCTGCCCGACCTGCGGGGCATGCCCGCCGAGGACGCCTGGTTCGCCTTCCGCAATGCCCATCACGGGCGCTGCGCCATCTGCCAGGAAGATCGTGGCCAGCTCGTCATCGACCATGACCACACCACCGGCCTGGTGCGTGGCTTGTTATGCAAGGGCTGCAACCGGCTCGCGCCGTCAAGCATCGCTCACAGACGTCTGTCGGCCTTCACATCGTCGCCGAGCGTGGTCTTGTACTGCCAGTGGCCACCCGCTGACGTGGTCGGGATCCGGGAACGCTATGTCTCCCCATTCCGCCCCGACCCCGCTGAGTCGGTGTACGAGGTGCTGTGGCACGCCGGGCCGGACGGGATCGAGCACGACCGGGTTCACCGCATGGAGCTTATGCAGCGCGCCATCAACTCACACACCGTGCTGCGCGACCCGCGCGACGAAGGCAAACTCGCTCGCCACGCACACCAGGCCGCTGGACAGCTACAACTTTTGCTGGAGCGCCTGGACCGAATGGAGTACGTGCTGGGCGGCGATGCTCGCGAGCACATGGAGACGTGTCTCAGCGATCTGCGCGATCTCGCCCGAGGGGCAGCAATCTGCAGCGATGACCCCGCCATCATGGATGAGATCATCGGACCCGAGCCTGAGACCGTACGCCGTTACACCCTGCCCACCGACGCCGACCGCCAGGCCGCCATCGACTCACTCACGGTGGACGAATGAAGGGCGGTCGTCAGCGCCCGAACACCGCCCACAGCAAGAAGGCGATCAGCGCTACCGTGAGGATGCCGCTCCAGGTGATCGCTGTACGGGCCCGTCTCTTGTGTCCTTGAACCGGAACTCTCTTGCCGCTCCGCGTGGTCCGGAAGTGGGGTCGTACGTCGCGCTTTGCCATGGAGTCCCTCGCTCTCCTCGGAGAGCGTCAACATAAAGCGAGCCTGCGGCGCCGCCTATGGACGCCGTAGGCACACAATCCGTGCTCGGGGCCCCGCAGACCTATCCGGCCAGCCTCTTCACTTGCCAGGTCGCAGGTTGGTGACAAGCTGTGCCCTCGCGATCGTCTCGCGATCGAATAGCTCCATGGACGATGTGGATAGTGCAGTCCTTTTGGCCCTGCTTGGCGTTGCGCTCTTGGCCCTGATGGCATTCGCTCTCTTATACCTCTGGGTCCGAGATCGACGACGAATCGAGCGGGCTGACGAAGATCCCGGTAAGGCGCTCAAGGGCCGCATCGACCGGGTCAACCGAGCCTTCGCTGAAGCGGCGTCCCTCATGAACGACCTCCGGCGTGATCTCGAAGCGCAGCAGATAGCCCGTGAAGCACTCGTCGCCCAGGCCGAGGAGCAGCAGCGACTGCTGGAGGTGAATGAGGAGCAGGCCGAGAAGATCCGGCACATTCTCGTGGGGGAGACGAAGGCGACCATCCGCATGGAGCGGCGGCAGCAGTGGATGTTCTTCGCTCTGGGCCTCGCGGCGTCCATCCCGATCGGCGTGCTGATCAATCTGCTCGTACCCTGAGCGGGCTGTCGTACCTGAGCTGCACAAGATCCGCCCGGCGGCGTGGGAATCGACGATTTCGCGCGGATGCCCGACAGGCGTTAGGTGCCGGTCGTACGGTGTGTCCGATTCCTCGCGAAAGGACCACCATCATGATCCACAACATCGCCACGTTCAAGGTGACCGGCCACCCGTACACCGTGGCGTACGACACCCGCCAGCCGAGCAACTACACAATCTTCCACGAGGACAACGCGATCGGCACGTTCACGCACCTGCCGTACACCCCAGCCCTGGAGCAGGAGGTAGAGGACCTGGCTCGGAAGCAGATCGTCGGCTGACTAATGCCCACGTCACTGGAGGAGCCCGCCACGCAACGCGGCGGGCTTCTGCATGTACGGAGGCTGATGCCGCGTTCTGGCGATTTCGAGCTGATGCCCGACAAAGGGTGTGTGCCGGTCGTACGGTGGCGTCCGATTGTTCTCCTCGCGAAAGGACACCACCATGCGCTGCCTGTGCGCCTACGACTGCGCCGCCGACCCGGCTACGGCTTGCGGCCTGTCCGGCACCTACCACCTGCACTCCGAGCACGGCTCCTGCCCGACCCATCCGAACGCGGTGGTGGTCTGGGATGCCTGAGACCGCCACCGCACCGTTCGCTAGCACCGCGCTCTACGTCGCGCTGGACGGCTCGTACTTCGATGTGATCGACGCTCTCCCGGACGCTCCGCCCGGCTCGGTCATCGTCAATGTGTCCGGCCTGTTGTTCGGTCTGGAGCCGGACGACCTCGACCTTCTCCTCGGCATGCTCGGCCCGGACGCCGAACATGGCCAGGTGACGATCCTGCTCAAGGATCCGGACGGCGCGGTGTGGCTGACCGCCAACTCGAGTCCGAATGGTCTGGAACTGTCGCTGGGCTTCCCGGCCTGCGGGAGAAACGCCACGGTGATCCTTCCGCACGACCAGTCCGCCGCGGTCCGGGCGGCGATCGAGGAGGCGACCCGCGGTGAGTGACGCAGGGAGGCCCATCTACATAGGCGACGACGGCTGGATGGCCGTGCTCACCCCACCCGCCGGATCCCCCGAGGGCGCGATCCTGCTCAGCGTGTCAGGAGGGGTCATCTACCTCGCAGGTGAGTGCATCGCCAAGATCGTGGACCTGTTCGCCGCGCCCATCCCGGGCGTCGGCATCACTGCCTCGTGCGGGGACCGCGAAGGTTGCCCGGTGCTGGATCTGCTCGGCCAGGAGGACAGTGTCCGTGTGAGCATGCTCCGCTCGGGCGTCGTCACGCACCAGGTGAACATCCCCCACGACCAGGCGTTCATGGTCGCGTGCGAGATCGGCGTCAAGGTAGGTGGGGCGCTCTGCCAATGCGGCAAGCTGTATGCCCAGCACACGCCCGACGAGATTAGCGCCTGCGCGGGCTACGACCTCGGGGAGATGGTCGTCAGTGAGTGAGACGATCAAATCGACCGTCACGGACGCCGTCATCCGAGCTATCACGGACCAGCCCGACGACCAGTTGCGCGACTACACCCGGGCATACGCCCGGTGGGCGCTCGAATCGGAAGGGGAGATGCGGGACGTCCAGCTCGGCCGTCTCAAGTTCACCGTGATCGCCACCTCACATCCGATCCAGACCGACGACCCGATCGGACAGTTGTGGGTGTCGTTCACACGGCACGACGTGGAGATGGCGGACTGGCTGACGATCGCACAAACGCTCGCGAAAGAGGCCGGCGATGCCTGACTTTCCCAGCCAGGACGACTATAACGAGCCCGGCTCGATCGAGATGGACGTGCACGAGCTGGTCATGCGGTTCGCCTCGGGCGGCCGGTTCCGGCTGGTCGCCATGCTCTACAGGCTGCCGTCTGAGCCGCCGAAGGTGGACGGGCAGTGGCCGCGCATCCTTTTCGCCGAGTACGCCAACGACGACCACGAGGTGCCGATCCTGTTCGGAACCGAGGCACTGCCGGGTGAGGCGTACGAGGCTTTCCCGGACGATCAGGTCGTCGTCATCCCGATACCGCCTGCTCAGGCGGCGCGGGAGCTGGAACTGGCGGCGAGGGGCCGGATCGATGGCTAGCTTCGCGCACCTCGCGCACGTCCTGGAGCGGGCGGCCGACATCATGCTCGGCGACCATGACCTCGACCCGGGCGAGGCACTGCGCCGTGCACTCTGGGGCGAGCGACCGGTGAACAGCACGGACCCGGAGATGGCCGTGTGGCTCGTCACGGCGCGGGTCGTCGAGCTCCAGTACGGCGAGACCGTTGGCAACTACCTTGCCAACACGCCCATCGCCTACATCCCCCACTGGCAGGCCCGGAGCGCGGCCCGGCACATGGCCTGCCTGTTCCAGCAGTTCGGCTCAGGCCGTGTCGAGGACCATGACCTCGACAAGGTGGCGCGGCTGATGTGGGAGCACGCGCGCGACGTCGAGTCGGCGAGGTGCCCATGACCAGCAGGTGGGACACGGCGAGCACACCCGAGTACGAGCGGTGGGTTGACGAGCAGATCGGCCCCCGCCAGGTCGGCGGACGCTACGACCACGGATACGAAGACAGCACCTACGACGTGCTCGCCATCGAGCGCGGCCCCCGCGACACCTGGCCCATCTGGCGAATCCAGGTCCGGGACCAGGCCGGGGAGCGCTGGCACTGCACGGCGTGGGATCCCCGGTGGGACAGGGTGGTGTCCACCGCCGTCAAGATCCCTGAGTGGTGGCCAGTGAGTGAGGGCGGACGACCATGAGCACCGTTACGGAGGAGATAATCACACGCGCGGCAGCCCAGGCCAGCGTCGAGCTGGGCGACTCGGCCGGCCGGGTCGCCGACCTGGTTCAGGGCAGTCTGCCTGAGGTCGAGGACGAGGGTTACACCCGAGACGACATCGCCTACGAGCTGGATGCCGCGCTGACCGAGGTGGGCGTCACCTTCAGCACCGACCAGATGTGGGAGATGGCCGCCGTGGTGTGCAACTTGATCTGACCTCGCACGCAAGAGAGCCCGCCGACTGTGTCAGCGGGCTCCGTTATGTTCGGAATTGTCCGCCCCGGGATGCGGCACGCGTCACTTTGCCCGACCGTCAGCCGTAGTTCTGCATCCAGGCCATCACAGTGTGGGACTTGGGGCTGAGCCAGAGGTTTACGCGGTAGACGGTGCCGATCCTCGCAGAGGAGACGCGGTAGTACTTCTTCGTGCCATCGCAGGGGAAGGTACGGGGCTTACTCGCCCTGTAGTAGACGCCTAAGCGCCTCCGGTCGAACCGCACCGTCGCCCGCGTGCCGTCGCCGCCACTCCAGCACTGGATAACGGCTTGCAGGACGCGGGCCTTGTTGTTTCGACCCGGGCCTATCAGCGTCTTGCCCTTGGTCTGCCCGGACCAGAGGGTGAACCACCGGTCAGCGGCGGCTGGCGCCTTGATGTTCACACCGACTGAGGTTCCCGCAGACGCGAGCGCGAGTTCGGGGGTGGACGCTTGGGCCGCCGGGGCGAGAAGACCTGCGGTGATCGCACCGGTGGCGATGGTGTAAATGAGCTTTCTCATCATGCTGCCTTTCCCTTTGTGGTCAAGCGCTGTCGAGCGCTCAACCGGAAGGTAGGCCAGGGCATGTTGAGTTGATGTTGAGGACTTGTTGAGGGGCGCCGAAGCGGGAGACGCGGCGGCCGTCAGTTCGATGCCTCGGTCTTGACTCGGCGGGTGCGGTAGTCGCCGCCGCGGTGGCGCAGCTCGACGCCCGCCTCCTCCAGCAGCGCGTGGACGAACCCGTACGACCGGCCGATCGACAGCGCGAGCACGCGGATGGACTCGCCCGACCGGTAGCGGCCGGCGAGCGCCTGGGAGAGTTGGTGGCGTTCGGCGCCGACGATGCGGACGCGGGGCTTGATCTGCACGAGGGTGGCCTTTCTACGCGGCAGGGGCGGCGGTGGGACGCTCGGACCGAGCAAGGAGCGTGTGCCGGATGAGCGACATTGAGGTGCGGCGTACGACGACCGTGCCGTGGGACACCGTCACCGACACCAAGTGCCGTCACGCCTGAACGGCAGACCCAACCCATCTCCGGACCTACCGATGCGGAATTCAAGGCACAAAAGCCGCGATCGACTAGCTTCAGCCTCTCGTCAAGATCCCATGGCGGTCGCGGCTCCACGTTTGGCCAGAAGCGTCATCGAAGGTCACTTCCACCTGCCAGTCATCCACATGGGGCAGGTGGAAGACCTGAAGGTGTTGCGCATCCAAGGGGACGTGACACTCCCCGGGCGGGATGATCGAAACGTCTGGACCACGGGCATCGGGGTGAACCCCGACCCCGAAGGGATCATCCTCGGCAGGCGGGTTGAGGATGCGGTCGATCTCTTCGAACTCACCGTCTGCGTAGCTACACGTGTGGCGAACATGAACGTTGTAGATCGGAAGATCAGAAGCGTTTCTGATCAGCGCGCCTGGCACGAACTCCTCACCACCGTCAGGGCTGTCAGCGAACCAGGCAGCAACTTTCACCGCTTGGGCTCGCCGGGCTTCCTCGCGCGCTTTCTCATCACGCCCGGACTCGATCTTAAAGAGTCGGTAGGCGACCCAGCCAGCGACGAGAGCGAGCACCGCGGCACACCATGTGGGGATGTCGCCCCAGTCGGGCTGGTATGAGCCTAGGTGAAGGTAGGCGAGGGGCATGCGACCATCCTGCCCGTCCGCCAAGCCCCGCAAGCCGCGGGTGAGGAAGGTCTGGCGTAAGGAGAGAGCAGGGCGCTAACACAGAACCAGCACGTCTACCGAGGTGAGGGGTGTCACCCCCTCGGCCCGCATCCGGATCAACCCCGAAGAGTAGTTCACGCTGCGGCGCGACGGGTCACGCGGAGTTGGTCGCGTTCCTGCGGCGTGGCGGGTACGGGGCGGCCGGCCCAGATGCACCACTCAATCGTGGCCAGGTCGTCGTAGTCGTACACGGTCTCCCGCCCGGCGCGGCCGAGGACACGCGCCCGGTAGCGGCTCGCCCATTTGCGGATGGTGCACGGCTCCCGCTCCAGCCGACGGGCGGCCTCGCGGGCGGTCACGGGAGCATGCGGGGTCACGTTCACCCCGCTTTCGGCGCTTCGTCCCGGAATGATCGAGCCGCTGAGATCGCCGCAGACGCGCAAACGCGCAACGGCGCATAGGAGCCCGGGTGGGGGCGGCACACGCACCGTCAGAAACGCGTCCAGTCCCGCGCTCTGCTTCGGCCCAGCTCAGAAAGGGGGTCCGGTGGGCATAGGGGTGCCGCCCGCACGAAGTGTGACACAGAAGATCGCGTGGGCGCAACCGTTGGCGGCACCGCCAACGCTCGAGGCCAGCGGGCCCCGGCCGCACCGAAGCAGAACCGGGGCCCCACGACAACGAAACGGTCTACTCAACATCGCATTGGATAACGGAGTTGCTCGACGCCTGCCGGCACGTAGCCTTCTGGCTATCCGTCAAGCGGGTGTAGTGGAACCAGTCAACGGAATTCCACGGGCCCCACCCGATGAGCTTTTTGAACCGCACCTCGTACTGCGATCCGGGATAACTCAGGGCCGGCCTGAATCCGTCCAGGTCCAGCCAACTACCCGAGGTGGTACCAGCCCCGATGTTGTATCGCTGGCACGTGGTGAAGGTGTAGGGCTCCTGCCGGTAAGGCCCGCCGTCCAATGCCGTTTAGATAAATAATGATCATGGTCTCGGCTAGGCGGCCGATGGCGTGGGCAAGAGTGCGACGGTCGGCGGGCCTGTGTACTTGATGCCCTTGTCGGAGGGACGTCGTTCGCGGTAGCTGCTCCTGCGAGAGCGTTTGACTGCTCGTGGGTAGGAGCGGTGGCGGCGACGCGGGTTCAGGTTCCGTCGGTGCGCGACTTGGTGGAGGACGCGGGTCCAGGAGGCTTCAGGTGGCTCAGGGGGAAAAGGCCGCGCGGTCGGTGACCGAGCGGCGCACGATGCGGACGGTGCCCAGGAACTTGATCCGGTCAGGGTCGATCCCGGCCGCGGTGGCGGCGGTGCAGATCAGCGTGCATAACGCCCAGTGCGTGAGCAGGTAGGCCCAGATCTCCTGATAGACCAGCTCGGGGATGCGTGAGCGAAGAATACGGCCCTGCCCGCGCAGGTGAGTCTTCATCTGAGCGATGCCGGTCTCGGCCTCCCAGCGATCATGGTAGCAACGAGCCAACTCCTCGGCGGTGACCTCGGCCGGGTCGAGAATGCTGGTGATCAGCCGGATGTGCTCACCCTTGCGGTCGGGCACCGTGTAGTCGACCACCCGCACGATCACCGCGTCGTCGGGATCGAGATGGTGGCCCTGGCGGGCCGCCTCGCGCAGCCGATCCTTCTGCGATCGGCGCAGGCCGGCGGGTTTGGTGATGACGGCGAGCCAGGACCCGTCTTCCAGGTCACGCAGCCAGTACGGGCGCAGCCCGGCCTGGACACGCCAGAGCAGGTGAGCACCGCTGTGACGAGCCTGGTTCCAGGCGGGGAAGCTGTAGAAGCCGCGGTCGGCGGTGAGCAGCATCTCCTCGGTCACCTGCTCATAGAGAGAGAAGGCAAGGGTCTGCTCGCCGGCCCAGCAACCCGCCACGTCGGCGGCCACGATGGCGTGGCTGGCGCACTCGCTGATGGCGACCACCCGGGCCTGCGGAAAGGCGGTCTCATACCCGCCCGCGCTATCGCGGCCGAACTCGGCGACATTGGCCTCGGTGTCGGGCAGGTCCACGACGAACCCGTCGATCGCCATCACCCGCCGGCCCTTCAGCCATGCTCCCGGCGTCGCTTTGGTCGCAGCGGGCCGGGCGATCTGCTGGAACACCTCTTTGACCGCCTCGGATCCCAAGCGCTGGCGGGCTTGGGTGATCGCCCCACGGGTCGGCGCCTCCCAGCGCGTCCCCGGCACCAGAGAGAGCATGCCCGTCAGCTTCTCGGCGACCTCCTCGTAGTCGTCGTCGGGGTAGAGGCACAGCGCGATCAGCAGGTAGACGACCACATGCGCGGGGAGCTTGCGAACACGCCGCTCCCGGCATCCGTGTGTGGCGATGGCCGCGTCCAGGACCTGGCGAGGGATCAGCGATGTCAGCGCGCCGACCGCTACCAGATCCGTCAACCGACCCGAACCGCCTGCGTAACCCGACATGATCACCAGGCGAAGGTACCAGCAAGATCGCTATCTAAACGGCATTGGGGCCCGCCGTCCCTGCCGTTCCAGACAGTGCAGTCCTCATGATCGATACTTGTGTTGAATCGTACGGCGGTGATGTCGTAAAAGGTCTGGTTGCTGACCCGCCCTAAGAAGCCGGTCATTCCCGTGCCCCGCGACGTTGCCTGCCCCGCGTGCGTGCCCACTACCAAGCCGGACACGGCGACGATGAACACTACGAAGATGCGAACGACTCTTTTGACCATGCGCGGCCCCCCGTTCGATTGGGATGATGACCGGAGTCTCGTCGGGGCAGGCATGCTCCGTCCATAACATTCGATTGTGGTCGAAAGTCCAAGGCCACGGCCCCAGGCTGCGGCTGGGGCGCTTCTGTTTCAGGGAACGTAGGCGGAACCGCCAACGAGCCCGGCATGATGACGAGGACAGGTAACTCCTCGCGAAAGGCACAACCATGACCGAGTACGCCAACGACCATGGGCACAACGACCACCCCGTGGACACCACCGTCACCGCCGACCCGAGGCCGCCGCCGCGCTGCCCGACATCATCCGCACGCAAGACGATCACGGACATGCACGACAACGACGACACCCTCGCCGCGGCCGACATCAGCACGGCGCTGGCCGAGCAGAGGATCGAGGTGACGGCCGAGGCGGTGCAGGCGGTCCTCCAGGGCGACGCCTCGATCGCTGAGGCCGTCGAGGCGGTCGAGTAGCCAGGTAGACCCGAACCCCCAGGGGAGAAAGGCCCGTCGCGTACCAGCGCGGCGGGCCTTTCTTTATGCCTGGGAGTCAGCTGTCGGATGTGCTCGGCGACCTTCGCCTGCAACGCCTCCACCGCTTCCTCTCACCGGCTCGCGCTCGAATGCAGAACGTCATGCTTCCCCGTTGCATGCTACGAATCGATGCAGATGCGGTCGGTCGTGTTGTTCCGGCCCAGGTACAAGTTCAGCTTGTCGCCGGGCGCGACGGTGATGAGGTGTTCCCAGGAGCCGACCCAGTTGTACAGGTGGACGAAGGCAGTGCCGTGGCCGCGGTTGTAGACGGAGCTGATGTTGTCTTGAAACCCGGACGGCAGGGGATGGTGGCAGCCGCCACTTGGAGCTACCCACCTGGAGCCGTCTCCGCCGTGTTCGGTGTAGTAGCACGAGTATCCCGGGTCGCATGCCCAGGATGCCGCCTGCGCTGGCGTACTGGCGAGGAACGGGGTGGCGGCGATGACGAACACGACGACGATGCGAGCGATCCTCTTGACCATGAACTTCCCCCTTTCGTTCGACGGTGATGATGAGCACAGCATCATTCGGAAGCCCGAGGGCAGCCATGAGATTCGATCCCAGTCAAAAGTCCCTGGTCACCGGTGCATATGCTCGGCGACCTTCGCCTGGAACGTCTCCCACCCCCGCCATGTCCCGGGCGAGCGGTCACCCTCTTCTTCGGCAGTTGGCCCGAGCAGGAGATCCGTGCCCAGAGGGCTGAGGGTGTGCAGCATGGTGTTAGCGCTGCGGCTACTGATGATCAGGCCCGCGTCGCGCAAGATCGCGGTGTGATGGCTGATCGTAGCCGGTGACACCCCGACCCGCTCGGCCAGGTCGCTCGTGGTGCCACCCGCTGCCACGGCGCGCAGGACCGCGGCACGGGTGTCGCCGAGCAACCGATCCAGGGCGGCGCCGCGGCGGACTGTGGCGGAGCCAGGAGAATGCTCAACGGGGTAGACGACGACCTGCGGGAGTTCGGGGTTGAAGATGGTCGCGGGATGCAGGCGGGCGAAGTAGGAGGGGATCAGCAGCAGTCCGCGTCCGTGCAGGTGGACGTCTCGGCTGGAGGGGTGGGCGGGGATGTTCAGGGTGGGGAAGTGCCATCGCATCATGGGGCGGAAGCTGTCGAGCAACCCATCGACGCCGCCCGCGCGAAGTGCCTGGCGCCGCAGCGCGATGTCGGAGTCTACGCAGGTGCGGATCGTCGGCCAGTACGGGGCGACCGAGACGCGATGGTAGGCGCGCATGGTGTCGCCGAGTTCGGCCAGCGCTCGGTATCTGGATGCGCGCAGGTCGTCCAGCCAGGCGCCATGGCCGGGGCCGCCGCTGAGTAGGCCGATCTCGTCGCATAATCGGCGCCGCGATGTACTCAGGATCGCCTCCAGCGCCTCCTCCAGGCCGAGCGCACCCTCGGGCGGGGTAAGCAGGTCGGGATAGTAGGCGGCGTGGGGCGCAACGGGAAACAGGCGAGCACGAACCAGGGATGCCAGGTTGGTCTGGTGCAGATCGTGGCGAACGCGTCGGCGCCACCCTCCGAGGTCCCTCTTGCCGTACGTAGCCTGTAGTGCTTGAAGGCTGTTGGCCACCTCCCACATGACGTCCGCCCCGTTCGCCACATAGGTACGCGCTAGATCAGCGCGGGTGAAATGAATACGCACCCGACCTCCAAGACCTTGGGCCCGGTCCCCTTCTCCCATGTTGCGCCTATGAGCCCGTTCGTTCCAAGAAGAACATCGTCCGCCAGCATCCGGCCCGTGTGCTCCGCCGAGTCGAGGCCGAACGCCGCAGGCTGAACCATGCCGAAGCGGTGTGGAAGCACTCGCCGAATCCGGTCGAGGCGCGAGCCTGGCACGACGGCGCACGGTACGTAGCCCAATGGGACGATCATGAGGACTACCAGGAGGGATGGCGGCCCTGCGCGTGAGTCCACCGCGAGTCGCGAGTCCGTTTGGCGGAACGTGTGCGGAACCGCCAACGAGGGCGTCATCCTGTGTGGGACACAGAACCTCCTCGCGAAAGGCAGGCCACCATGCCCGAGTCCAACGACCACACGCCGGACCCGGTTGTCCATTCCGACGCTGAGGCGGCGGCCGAGCTGTCCGACGACGTCCGCCAGTTCATCACCGACATGGCCGCCGCCGACCCTACCCTCACCGCCGAGCAGATCAGCGAGGTGCTGGACGCCCAGACCAAGGAGGCGGTGACGCCCGGGGCCGTGCAGTCGGTGCTCCTGGCCGCCGCCGTCGAGGTCGTCGAGTAGACCCGAACCCCCTGGAGAAGAGAGGCCCGCCGCGTGACAAGCGCGGCGGGCCTCTCTTCATGCTCGGGTCACCGTTGACGTGCTCAACCTTCGAGGACCGCCGCCGGACCCACACCACCGACAACCACTGGATACTCGACAACATTGGGAGAATGACAGCCATGCCCACCACCGACCCACTGGAGCGGCGCCTCTACGTCAACGAACACGCCCGGCTCCGCCGCCACCTGGCCGAAGCACTCACCGACGTCCGCAATGCCCTGAACGAGCTAGAAAGTACCGCCGACGGCTCCGGCCACCAAGACGTCCTCGCCAACGCGGCCGAGCGACTCACCACCACGACCGGCCGGGCCGCCGTCGCAGCTGGCGGCCTCACCGCTCTGCATGCTGTCGCCGAGCTCGTGGACGACCCCGAGGGCGAGTAGCGCCGGCTGCTCGGATCACGCAAGAAGGCCCTATGCCTCCGGCAAGAGGTGACAAGGAATCGGCCTCATCAGAACCAACACCATCAGATGGTGAACACACCAGCAGGCGGACTTCCCCTACGATCACTCGCGCAGCCACAGCGACCACAGGGGAATGAATGCTGAAGGTGGTACACGAGGACTTGCTGAGGGCAGCAAGAGAGGCCGGAGCTGAAACTGCAACAGCTCCTTGTTACCTGCCGACCGACATCGCATCGGTGGCCGTGATGCTTGGCCTGATAGACCGCGAGACCTTCTACATCATGAACGCCTGTCACAGGGCCTTCGAGCAGGCCAGGGCCGAAGTGGAGGGACGGCGCTCATGGAGGTTGAAGAGGTCCATGATGAAGCGGAAGATGACCACCCTCGGTCGTCAGGACTATCTGGACGGCCGGGCTGGAGTCCGGCAGGAGCGGGAGCTGGCGGAGCACTTCGGTCTGATGGACAGTTGCACGCTCGATGAGCTGGCGGACTATCACTACGCCTATCTGCAGGGCTTCAACGGCGCACGCAAGAGCTAACACCCGGTCAGATCGAAAACACCTGACGCTCACAGCCGGGCGTGGCGCCGGTACATGTCGGCCAGGTGCAGCACTCCCGGCTCCAGGACGGAGACGTCACGGTTGGCCCGCTCCCGCTCGTCCAGGTCACCGGCCGCCGACTGCCCGCCGGTCTCGCAAATCCGGGCCGCCGCCTCGTCCTGGATGCGGACCGTCTCCTCGAGCTCGTCCCGCGTCTCACCGCGACCTCGCCCAGTACGCTGGCCGGGTCGTGCAGGGCGACGTGCTCGGCGTGCGCGTCCATGTCCCGCATGACGCGGATGCGCTCCCAGCAGTCCAACGGCTGCTCCGCATGGGCATCGATCACGCGGTCGTTCTCGGGCCGGCCACCTGCCAGACGCGCTCACCTTCCGGCCACGTGAGCGCGGCGCGTTCCTCCTTATCCAGACAACCGCGCACGAACTCCATATCCGAGATCACCCCGCCTCCACCGCCCTATCCGTCTCCTCGACGGCCGGCTCAGGCATACCGGCTCTTCGAAGTTATGCGGGATTGAGATGTCAGCGGCCTTTTCGGAAGGCGGCGCAGCGGGTGCGTAGTCGTTGGTTTGCGGAGTTGCGGAAGCGGCAGGCGTCGCGGGCGACGGTTTTGATGACGCGGTTGGTGCCCTCGGAGCCGGCGTTGGTGATGCCGGTCTGGAGGAAGGCCAGGATTTCGGGCCACCAGGTCTCGATCGTGGTGGCCTGGCGTTCGAGTTCAGGCAGGCCGGAGGCGGCGCAGCGGTCGTAGAAGCGAAACAGCCGCTCGGCGATCACGCTCCTGTTCGGGTGGGTGCGGGCCAGGGCGGGCAGGTCCAGCGGGTCTTCCTTGGCGTTCCATGCCGCCAGGATCGGCTTACCCAGCCGTGCAGGCCTTATTCTTTATAAGGAGACAAAGCGACAATAACATATGTATCGGACTTAGCCGAGTCACCGTGGAGGACTTTGTCGATCTTTGGTTCAAGCGTCGCACCGTATTCCTCAAAATCCCTGAATCTTCCGATCTTTAATATCACATCTTTCCATTTTGCTGATTTCATCAGCGCCGAATCGGTGTCTCCCCCGGAGGCCGTCGTCCAACCACGCTGTCGCAGGCGATTAAGCGCCACGTCATGCGCTTCTTGGAAGCGTCCCGCCCCTACATCCATTATTAGGATAGCCGTAACCTCGACAGTCCCCTCATATATGGGATCTGCAATAGTCTGCGTCACGACATTACCGATACCGCGCACCTCATCAACAGTGGCTGTATCCACTTCGACTCTTCGAGTGAACCATTGCGTGCCGCACCCAGCTAGAACTAGCGGCACACACAAGGCAGCAATAATTAGCTTGGTCGCCGGGAGGATGCGTCTCAGACCATCGGCGCGACCACGGAACATCGCAGCGCCACCTCTCTCGTTGTTGTGGGCGCTTGCAGCGCATAACTTAACAAGCCTTGGAAGCACAAACCCAATACTGCGACGCGGCTTGCATTGCCCACCCATTAGACATCATAGCATTAAAGCGATTTATCGCCTCTTTTTTGTTGGCCGGATCGTCGGTTACCAGAGTCCCGCCTCCCATCCAATCGGAAAATCTCTTCGAGCCCCATAGTCCAGTACTTACACTCATCGTGACGCCGGCACATCCACAGTACGCTACGGCCGCTTCCGCCCACGATATACCACGGGTTTGGTATCCTCCTTCGTCGCTGGTCGTTTTTACTTTAATGTTATCTTTCAAGTACATCAGATACATTGCGGCGATATCAATTGCGTATTTGGGTTTTATGAGCAGCGCCACAATCTGCACGTTTCCCTTTATGTCTTCACTGAACCACATGCCCTTGTATCTCTGCAGCACCATCCTTGCCTTATATACTTCGAGTTGCGCTATGCCATAAGAGCCAGTTGCTCCACGTTTGGCATAAAGCGCAGGCGCTTCAAGACCTCCGGTCTCCTCACTAAACTTCGCTTCCGGATCCATCATCTCGTAGATGAGAACAGCTGTCAGGGTGTTCTTGTCCACATGCCAGCGCCTTGCCGACGTTTCTATTAAATCTTTATATTTAAGCAGCCGCTCGAAGGAGCTATAGTATGAGGGCGGCCCATTCTTACCCCCAGCGTTCGACCTTCCTCCAGTGCCGAGCAACTCCTCTTGCGTGATTGAAGGATCGAGGAAGTTTGCCCATGAGGCGATCTTCGTGAAGTCCGCGCGCTCTTCGGCGCTCATGTTCCAGAAGCCGCCAGGAGCCGGCATTCCGTTCGGCATCACACCGGCGCGCTTCGCTTCTTCATCACTGAAAAGGGGATTGCCTCGCAGGACGTAGTTTTCGAAGTACCATTCGGCGGCTCCTGGTTCAGAGAGGTCCAGACTCGCTCCGCCTGCGCCGATACAGGCGATACAGCCGCCGATCATGTCGCCGGAGCTTCCTGCGCCTCCGCCCGACACGATGCCGTGCTGGGCGTAGTAGTCGACGGCTGTTTGGTAGTCGATGCCTGGCGTGTAGGGCGAGTTCCAGGTGCCGCCGACCGCGTCACCGGAGACGACGATGCTTTGGTGGCCGGTGGGGTCGGTGCCGGTCAGGGGTGAGGCGTTGGCGTAGGTGTAGCGGTTAGCTTGGACGGATGGGCTGGGGTTGAGGGTGGCAGTGTCGCGGCTGGTGAAGTTGCCGGTGCCGGGTTGGTACCAGCGGGCGTGCATGTTGACCTTGCCAGTGTCCGGGTCGGTGTATGCGCCCTGGTAGCCGAGCTGGTTCTTGGTGCCGGTTTGGGCGATGACCGTGCCGAAGGGGTCGTAGGCGGTGGAGGTTTGCAGGGTGGTGGTGTAGGTGGCGACCAGGTCGCCGTGCAGGTCGCTGAACGCCGCGGTTGCCGCGCTGGTGCCTTCCTTGAGGCCGAGCAGGGCGCCGCCGGAGTCGCGGCCGTACGTGGCCTGGATGGCGCCGCCGCTGTCGGTGATGGCGGCCAGGTCGTTGCCGAGCCCGGAGTAGGCGAAGGTCTGCTTAGCGGTGCCGCGGATGCGGGAGGTGAGGCGGTCGAGGCCGTCGTAGCTGTAGAGGCTGTCGCCGTCGGCGATGAGCCGGTCGAAGGCGTCGAAGGTGTAGTTGGTGGTGGCGCCGGCCTTGGTCTGGCTGGCCAGGGTGCCGCGTGGGGTGTAGGTGTAGTCGGTGCCGTCGCCGGTAGTCAGGCGGTTGCGTTCGTCGTAGGTGAACGTCGCGGCGCCGGCCTTGGTGCGGTTGCCCGCCTTGTCCCATTCGTAGGCGGTGACAGCGCCGCCGGGTGCGGTCCAGGACGTTAAGCGTCCGGCGTGGTCGTAGCCGTAGGTGTTGGTGCCCGCCCCGGCGGTGCCCGCAGTGATCTTGCTGGTGAGGTTGTCGTCCTTGTCCCACCCGTAGGTGATCTTCGCGAGTTGGGTGCCGGTGCTGGTGCCCTTGCGCAAGGTCTGGGTTTCTGGCCGGTTCAGCTTGTCGTAGGTGAAGACCTGGGTGTCGACCGTGGTGGTGCCGGTGGTGGCGGTCAGCGAGGCCAGGTTGTACTTGTCATAGCCGTAGGTGATCTTCCGGCCGGTGACCGGGTCGGTGGCGGTGGCCGGGCGGTTGCTCTTGTCCCAGGTGAAGGTGGCCGTCCCAGCCGCGTCGACACGTTGGAGGGGATTGCCGAGCTCGTCGTAGCTGTAGCCGGTCTGCTGAGTGGCGCCACGCTTGATGGACAAGGGCAGGCTGCGGTCGTTGTAGTCGACGCTCAGGTCGCCGGCAGTGGTGCGGCGGCCGGCCAGGTCGTAGCCGAAGGTGCGCTCGGCAGTGGCGGCGCCGCCGCCCGCTCCGGTCTCGTTGGTGAGGCGGCCGAGGTGGTCGAAGGTGCGGTCGGTGCGCATGCCGCCGGGCTGGATGGTGGCTTTCTGGTTGCCGGCCGCGTCGTATATCTGGGTCCAGGTACGGTCGGCCAGGTCCGGGTGCGCGGTGGTGGCCGGTTCGGTCACCGTCTCGGCCAGGCCGAGGCTGTTGTAGCTGGTCCAGGTGGCGTTGCCGCGTCCGTCGGTGAGCCGGGTGCGGGCGCCAGTGGCGTCGTAGCCGAAGCTGGTGGTGATCTGATCGCCGGCCGAGACCGGTTCGATGAGCGAGGTAGCGCGGTTCAGCGCGTCGAAGGTCTGCTTGGTGATGCGGCCTTCGGGGGAGGTGGTGCTGGTCGGGTTGCCCGCGAGGTCGTAGCCGTAGCCGTAGGTGCGCTGCACGACTCCGGCGTTCAGGTCTTTGACGGTGGTCTTGCGGCCGGCCAGGTCGTACTCGGCGGTGCTGACGTTGAGGTTCGGATCGGTGACCGTGGTCGGGCGGCCGGCCAGGTCGTAGTCCGTGGTGGTGGTGTTGGTCAGCGGATCGGTGACCGTGGTGGTTTCACCGGCCGCGTTGACCGTGAAGCTGGTGACCTTGTTGCCCGAGCCCGGAGCGGTCTGCTTGACCAGCCGGCCCGCGTCGTCGTACTCCATCGTGGTGACGTAGCTGGCGGTGGCGGGCTTGCGCTCGATCTGCGTGGCGGTGATCTGCCGGCCCAGGTCGTCATAGGTGGCCTGGCTGCGCGCGCCGGTCGGATCGATGCCGGCCAGCTTTTCCCCGGCCATGTCGTACTCTCTCACCCAGGTCCCCGCGCTCTGGCCATCGGGGGCGGGGTCGGTGACGCGGACCTGGCGGCCGAGCTGGTCATAGTCGTAGGAGGTGACGTAGCCGCGCGGGTCGGTGGTGGTCTTGCGCTGCCCCGCCGCATCGTAGGCGTGCCGGATGGTCGAGGTGATCGCGCTGCCGCCCGGTGGGGTGTACGCCGGCGCGCTGGCGCTGGTCACCCGGCCCACCTTGTCGAAAGTGGAGACGAGGGTGCGTCCCTCGGCGTCGCGTTGGTGCGTCTGGTTGCCCACCACGTCATAGCCGACCATGGTAGACGGGCGCGCCTGGACAGCGGTGCCGTTTTTGTCCACCTGCACCTGCGGGGCGGTGGTCTCCACCAGCCGGTCCAGCGCGTCGTAGCGCAACGTGGTGGTGTAGTCGGCGGCGTTGGCCCCGTCGGCGTTGCCACGCGGGTCGGTGGTGGAGGTGACCAGGCCCCGATCGTCGTAGCCGGTGGTGGAGATGATGTCCTGGGTGCCGTTCTCCACGGTCTGCTTGGTGGGCTGGTTGAGCTTGTTGTAGGCGTAGCTGGTCGTCTCGCTACGGCTGTCACCGGCGGCCGTCCGGGTCGACTTGGTGATGTTGCCGTTGGCGTCGTAGCCGAAATCGGTGGCGCGGCCCAGCTTGTCCGGGTCCAGCACCTGGGTGGTGAGCCTGCTGGCCGCGTCGTACTCGAAAATCGTGACAATGAGGTCGCCGCCGGTCACCTGCGTGACCATATTGCCGGCCGGGTCGTATTCTTCGGCCTTGACCACCACATCGCGAGGCGTGGCAGTGGGGCTGTTCAGCCTGGCGCCGACCGCGATCTGCTCTTGGAGCCGGTTGTCCATCCAGTACTTGTTGGTGGTCTTGCGGCCCATCACGTCCACACTGGTCTGCAGGCGCCCGCCCGGGTCGTAGCCGCGGGTCTCCAGCAGCACGTCCTTGGCCGTCTGCGGGTTGACCGGGCTGTCGGTCCAGCCCTTCAACGTGCTGGAGATCAGCTCACCACGCTCGCTATAGCCCGACTCGATCACCGTGCCGCGCGCATCAGTGGTACGGATGGTCTGGCCGAGCTGGTTCCAGTCCTGCCGGAGAACGCCACCCTCGGGGTTGGTGATGGAGTCCTGGCGGCCGTGCGTGTCGTAGGTGTAGGTGGTGACGCGGTCCGGATCGCCTCCGGTCAGGTCGGCGATCGTCTGCGTCAGCGTGTTGCCGTCCGGGTCGTAGGTGGTGCTGGTCTGCGCGGTGTGCGTGACGCCGCTGAGCTCATTCTTCACTGCGGGGGCGGTGCTGGTGAGCAGGCGGCCGCGATTGTCGTAGGTGAAGGTCGCCTTGGCGCCGTTCGGGACCGCCTGGGAGATGCGGGTGCTGGCAATCGCGCGGCCCAGCGGGTCGTAGTCCAGCTTGGTGACCAGGCCTTGAGGATCCGTCTGCTCGGCGAGGTCACCTGCCGCGGTGTAGCGGTAGCTCCACTGGCTGCCGCGCGCGTCGGTCTTGGTCTTCACCAGACCGGCCGGGGTGGTGCCGCCGCCGATCGCGGGCTCGCTGCCGTCGGTGTAGGCGGTGCTGATCGAGCGGCCCTGCGGGAAGTCCGCGGTGGCCGGGGTGGTCTGCTTGGTCTGCTCTCCGAAGGTGTTGTACTCGGACTTTGTGGCGTAGGTGTTGTCGGTGTCGCCGCCCGAGCGGCCATCCCGGTAGGCCGTCACCTGGTCGTTGCGCGGATCGAACGAGTCGTTCGGGTTGAGGTAGTAGGACCAGAACTCGATCGCACACTCACCCGGCGCCCGGCAGTACTGCCGGCCCAGGGTGTTACCGCGCTTGTCCTGGTAGATCTCGTTGGCGATGTCGTTGCGGTCGATCACCTTGTTGAGGAAACCCGCCTGGTCGTACTCGTGCCAGGTGGTGTAGTTGCGCTGGTCGGTCTCACCCCGGATCCGGTAACCGCGCCAGGCATCGTAGAGGTAGACGAGCGGCTTGTTGTTCGGGTCGGTGACCGTCACCTGCGCCTCGCCGGACTGCTGTTCGGTGGCGATAGCGCCGATCTTCCAGGTGCCGCCGTTGTTGTCGACGTGGGTGGCGATCCGGTCGCTCTTGTCATCATAGGTGTTGCTCGCCCAAATGCGGCCGGACGGCAGCGTGACCTTGGAGAGCTTGAACGGCGCACCGGTGCGGGCGGCGTAGTGGCCCGCCACCTCGGCCGCGGTGAGCGGCTGGCCATACAGGGCGACCTCATCCAACTGGCCCTGGAACGGGAACGCCTGCACCGTGGCGGGTACGGCCGGGGATTTGGCCGGGTCGGTGAAGCCGTTGCCGATGGTGGCGAACGTCCGCCAGCCGGTCGCCGTCCCGGTCATGGTGCCGACCTGCTGGCCGTCCAGGTACAGCGTCTGGTCCTGCCCGGCCACCGTCAGCGCCACGTGATGCCACTGACCCTCGTTCACCACTGCGGTGGAGGTGATCGGGGTCATCACCGCATCCAGGGAGCCGCGCAGCTTGCCATCGGTGCCTACGTACAGCATCGCCCCGCGGGCCAGGCTGCTGGTTTCGGTGGTGCCCGCGGCCATGATCACGCCGGACTGGGTGGTCTTGAACCACGCCTCCACCGACAACTGATCGCCCAGGTGCGGGATCGTGCTGGAGGGGAGCTTCACCACCGAGCCCGCCTGGAACGTGGCCGAGGTGTCGGTGGTGCCAGTCAGCGCGCCCTGCTGGGCCAAGGTGATGCCCTGGTAGGTCAGGTCCCCGGCGCCGGTGCCCAGGTCCTCCCCGCTCGTGCCCGACGCCTCGCCGAGCCGCCAGTAGCCGAACGGGTCGGAGTTGAGCACGCTGCTGCGATACAGCGACCCGCCACCGTACTCATACGAGGTGCAGTTCGGCGCCGCCACCGGCGCGCACACCTGCGTCAACCTACCGCCGTCATAACCATACGACCAGGTCAACGCCTTCCCGTCCACCGGATCGCTGGAGATCGACGCCACCTGGTTCCCCTGCCAGGCGAACGTCACCGACCGGCCCCCGACACCGGCCACCTTCGCCAGCTTCCCTGCCGTGTCGTACGTCAGCTCCTGGGCGCGGCCGCGCCCATCAGTGATCGACGTCAACCGGCCCGCGGCGTCGAAGCGGTAATTAGCGGCCACCTTGTCCATCAACCGCCACGTGCCTCCGCTCTGCTCGGCCAGCGTCGCGTACATGCCAGGCGGCGGCTGAAACGTGCCATCCCCATTCGCCCGGAACCGCACCTGCCGCCCGTCCGGGTAGGTCACCAGCGCCGACGTCGACCCGCCGCGCACCTCCTTGACGACCTTCATGTCCCAGCGCGTCGACCAGCCCGCACCGAACATCCCGTCCGTCCGCGGATCCATGCTGTTGTAGGTACGCGTCACCGACAACGGCGGCCCCGCCGTCGCCACCGTCAGATCTGTGGACGTGGTGGTGTAGTTGCCCGTCTGCTGATCGAACTCGTGCCCGTCGACACCGCGATTGGCCAGCCACGAGGTCACCGCCGGCTGCCGCACCCCCGTCACGAACGTCAACACCGGCGACACAGTGGTCGACGAATCCAGAGAATCCTTGACGGTGACCGTCCACCAGTACTGTTTACCCCACGCCAGCTTGCTCGCCGGAACCTTCCAGCTGTTGGCGTTGCCCGCCACGTACCCCGATGTCGTACACCCGGTGCCGGACATCGTCTCGACATCGCACACCTTGAACGAATATGACAACGCCGAGCCGCCGTTGTTGCTCTGCCCCCACGCCCGCAACGTCGGTGTCAGCGAATCGACCAGATATCCCTGCTTGGGATAGACATCCACCAACCCCGGCACGGCCAGCACGGAACGTTCCGCTGCCTCAGCCCTGGCCACCCCCGCCGGCAAGCTGTCCTGCTTGGCCTCGGCTGTCGCCGAATCCAGCGTCCGGTCTTCGCGTGGCACCGCCCCCTTGGGCGCCTGGACGTCAGATCGCCACCCATCCGCAGGAGCCAGCGCCGCAGGCACCTTCGTGGCGGGCAGCAGCGACGGCAATCCTGCGGCCGACCCAGCCATCTGCTCTGGCGCCCTCGATAAGGTGCTGCGGTCGCCCATGGCGCCGACCACGGACACGGCCGCAACTGGCGGCGCCTGCAAGACGAGCATGCCAGGCGCCAAACCCGCGAGCGCAAAAATCGTTCCAACCGAACGCCGCCATGACGAGACCAGACGCATGCGTCACCACACTCCGAACCACACGAAGGACGCCGGCAAGGCGCCAACCTTCGCTCTCCGCCGCGGCGAGACCCACGTTCCCCCCGCGCGGCTCGGAGCCGATCATCATCCGATGATCAACGTAAGGAATTCCGACCTATCAGACAAGAGGCGCGATCATCACAAAACGGAAACCAGCCCTATTGGGTACGCGACACTCCGTTACCTGGCAGAGTGTATGGGATCTGCTTAGTGGCCGAGCGGCCAAGCAGGTGCCCAGCTGCAACCGGGGCCTGACCGTGGATGTGCAGGGCTTGGTCGTCGCGGTGCTGCCTCGGTCCATGAGAACGCCGAGAACGCCGCCAGCATTGCGCTGCTGGACCGGGTCGCCGCGCAGAGCGACACCGTGCGCACCTCGCTGGTGGACAAGGATTCAAGAACGCGGTCGTCGCTCACCGCGCCTCGCTCGGCATCGGCGTGCAGGTCATCGAGCGCAACCCGGCCGACAAGAGATTCATCCCCCAACCCAAGCGGTGCTTGGTGGAGCAGACCTACGGCCCTCATGATGCACTGTCGTCTGGGTCCGCGACTCCGAGCACTGCCCACCAGCTCAGAATCGCGTGCGTACTGTGCGATGAGTGACGTGATGACCAGGCGGCTGACCGGAACCTCCAGCCCTACCTGGAGCGGCGTGACCGGATCAGACCCGGGCACATGGCTCCCGGACAGCATCGACGCACGCGAGGAAGTGCGCAAGTCGAAAGATGTCGTCAACGGAATACTGCCTTGCACCTGACATTCAACGGTCGCCGCCGCTCAACCGCCCACCTCGCCGCTGACCAGTTCCAGCGCCTCCTGCTCGCTGACGTGCCGTCCGCAGTTCTCGCACACGTAGTAGCCGGCCCGCGGGCTCCACTCCAGCCTCCGCAGCTCGCAGCCGGGGCAGCGCGCGAGCGTCTGGCCGGGCTCGTCGTCCACCAGCCGCCGCAACCTCGTCTCCCACGCGAGAGCCCACTCGACCACGCCGAGCTCGACCGGCTCCCGCTCCTCCCCCTCCACGCTGGAGACGACCGTCAGCCCGTCCAGCGCCAGCACCGGCTTCACCTTGTTCACCAGAAACGCCACCGCCCGCGACCGCGCCAAGCCGGACCGGTCGGCGGGCAGCCGCTCCGCCAGCTTCAGCCGGCGGGCAGCCTCCTTCTGCACAGCCAGCAGCTCCCCCGTCAGCGTGAGCACCACATCCCCCTCCCTCGACAAGCTGCCGTGCGGCCGAGTCCCCTTCACTCTCGACCAGCGCGTCTGCGCCTTCACCACGCCCGGCCGCGCCGCCAGCGTGTCGGCCAGCTCATCCACCACCAGCAGCGCACGCTCGCACGTCGCACGGCACAGCGCGCAGTGCAGCGGCTCCCCCGGCCGCCACTCGACGGTCGGCATGACGGGTTCCGGCGGCGGCTCTCCCCTGGTGCCATCCCGCACCCAGCGGTCCACCGCATCCGCGTGCGCCTCCCGCACCCGCAGGAACGCAGCCCACGCCGCGCGAGCCTCCCTATTGCACGGACCCCCACAAACCACCTCGGACATCCCGAACCTCCCGCCACGCAATGGGACAGACCCGGAGACTCTACAAACACCAGGCAAGATCAAAAACATTCCGGCGAAGTGCAACCGAGGTACGCCGGTGGGACCGCCGGGTGGGGGTACGGGGGGTGATCTTGGACGTGCAGAAACCCCCGCGCGATGGTCACGCGGGGGTGTCGGCGATTCGGGTCAGCGTCGCTTGCGCGCGCCTCGTGCAGCCTCGCGGAGCTGGGCGAGCGCGCGAGTGACGCGCTTGATGCCTAAGGCGTTGCCGCTGGTCGCGGCTTTGGCCAGCTCGGGCAGGCTGCTCAGCGCGGCCAGCACGTAGGACGCTTCTACGGTCTCGGCTGACTCCGCAACGCTGACCTCGTGGTCCCATGTGGCGCGCGGGTAGGCGACCGTGCATGCGCCTAGGCCGTTGATGTCCACGATCATCGGAAGCGCGACATTGCCCATGGCAAGGATCGCGGCTATCTCGCGTGTGGCTTCCCGTGCGGCGGGCAACGCTTCCCCTGCTCCGGGGTGCAACATGGGCGCGCTATGGACTTGGGACAGCAACACGTGTTTGATCGCCATGCCGCGACCGCGTACGAGACGTAGCGCGGTGTGGTCACAGTCCACGCACGTGTCTTGGACCCACCATTCGCCGTGCATCTTGGGGACTCTCCCGGCGTAGGTGATCACCGACCCTTTTGGGAGATAGGCGAGCAGGTTGGAGCGAGAGCGCTGTACGCGCGCCTGATGATCGGCGTACATGGCCGCTGATCGGGGGCATTCCTGGTCGGGGCGGCACATGGCGCACTCGTCTCGGTGGGCGTGGCGGTCGGCAACGCTGAGTCGGACGGATGCTGCCGTGTTGAGGGCGAGCGTCTGCAAGCTGGTCATGATCTCCCCTTCGTGGTTGTGGCTGGTGGTGGTGGTGGGGTGCGCGCCCCCCTGTGGCGTGGGGGGCGCGCGGTGGTGCTACTTCTTGGCGGCGGGCTTGGCGGGCTCCTCCGGCGGCACCGGAAGTCCGGCGTTCGTGAACGCCTGCGCCAGTTCGGCGCGGTCCGCGCCTTCCTCGATCGCCTGAGCGAACGGCAGAGCGGGGTCACCCTTGAACTTGGCCAGCGCCTGAGCGGCGGCTACGGCCTGCTTGATCCGCTTCTCACGCTCGGCCTTGATCCGCTCCTGCTCACGCTTGGCGGCTTCGGCGTGGATCTCGGCGAGCTTGGCGAGCGGATCGGCGCTGCCGAGCATCGCCTTGACCTCGGCCTGAGACGGGGCCGTGGTGGCGATCACGTGGTCTTCCGGCAGGTCGTACCGGATCAGCGTCGCCGTGACGCGCGCAGACGCGATGGCGCGGTCCGGGATGTGGTACCACGCCGCGCGCTGTTCGTTGCTGACCTTGGTCATTGCCGCGAACTCGGTCCGGGTGGGGCCGTCGTAGAGCCGATTTCCGGTCGCCAACCAGTCCATGACCTCCGCGAGCGGGAGCCGGAACCCCTGGTGACGGTAGGCGTTCTCTACCAGGTTGTTGCCGGTGTGACCGGTGATCGCCCCGTCGATCTCGGCTAGGGCGGCGCGAACGTCGGCGAGCAGTTCGGGAGAGTTCTTGCTGGTCATTGCTGGTCCCTTTCGGGGTTGGTGCCCCCTCCCCTGCTGGGAGGGGGCGGTGGGTTACTCGTTGGCGGAACCGTCAACGAGAGATGAGGGCTCGTCGGTGGCGCGTTCCTTGCGCCACCTGCGGTAAATCCAGATACATCCGGCGGCTACCGCACACAGGACGGCAGCGAGCACAGCCGCCATGGTGAGCCACGTTCCCGACTCTCCGCTGTCGGCGAACGCTCCGGGAACCGCCGTGTAGTCCGGCGTGAGACTCGTGTCCGGCGCCTGGGGTTCCGGGGAAGCGACGGACGGCGTGTCGGTCGCGGACGGCAGCTTGACGCGCGTCGGGATCACGTCGGCGGGGGGTGCGGGCTGAAAGCTCACGACTATCCGCGTGGCCGTGGCGGTGGGGGTGACGGTCCGGGTGGCCGTAGCCGTGGCCGTGCGGGCAGGCTGCGGCACGGTGGCCGTGCGGGTCGTGGTGATGGTGGCCGTCTCCGTGGCCGTCTGGGTGGCCGTGGCGGTCTCCCGGACGGTACGCAGAGTGGTCGCTGTGAGGGTCGGTCCGGGCTCTCCCTGCGGTCCGGGGGAACCGGGAACGCCCTGAGGTCCGGGCTCTCCGGCTGGTCCGGGAGGACCGGACGGGCCGACGATGCACACGACCGGGGGGTCCTGGTCGGGGCACGTCGGCATGATGGTCGGGTCGGCCATGGCCGCGCGGTGCGCGGTCTGGCCTGTGGGGTTGATCAGGGCAGCAATGATCAGGGCGGCGCTGAGTGCCGTCCCTGCTGCCGTGATCGCTCGTGTGATCTGCATGCCGCCGAGCTTGTGATGTATATGACAACACGTCCAGATTTCGGACTGGAATGAGATCAAATCGTTGCTAAGCTGGAGCGCCAGACCGTCAACCAGGGTTGACGCATAGTGACATGACCAGCGAGAACGCCGAAACCCGCCACGCATTCCGGACGCGACAAAACCTCTAGACGTCAACCAAAGCTGACGAAGTCGGTTCGCGCGCCACCGACCGCAACGGCATGCTCAGGGCGCACTGCCCGCACTCCTCTCTTGTGGATCTTGTCTGTGAGCGATTCTCCGCTCTCGTGACCATGACCTGGTCTCTCAGTGCCAGACCTGCCGCGTTCGTCGCTCCAGCTCCACCATGAAGACCATTCTGAGCGTGTCAGGCGCTCACGACGCGCGTCGATCGCGTCGCACTCCTCCTCGCCGCCACGAACACCATCAGCGACGAGGAGAAGCGCGCCCGGCCGAGGTAATCGGCTCGCTGCGGCTGGTCAGCGGCTGGCCTTCTGGTTCAGGTAGGGCTTGTGCTCGCGAAGGAGCCGGTCTTCCAGGCGGTAGGCGGCTTCGCGGTCGGCGCAGGGGTGAGCGATCCAGTGGTTGAACCGCTTGCCCTCGTTGGCGTGGCGCTGTAAGCGGGCGATCAGGCCAGAGGTACTGCCGACGTAGCAGGGGACGTTGCCGCCGTCGAAGAGGACGTAGACGACGGCTTGCCCGCGCGGTGGGTAGGCGTGCCCGTCGAGGGGCCAGGCGCCGGACCAGGTTCCGTCTGAACTGGGGGTGTGGCGAGGGTCGTTGGTGCGGCGAGCGACGATGAGCTCCACCGTGATGGGCATGAGCCTGTTCCAGCGTTTCATCGAGCCGGGGCCGGCGGCGGCGTGGTAGCGGTCGAAGATGTCGTAGAGCTGGGCCTTGTTGATCCGGTTGGCGATGTAGTCGGCGGCGAGTTGCGTGAGCAGGTGCTCCTCGTGCTCGGCCTGCTGCTGCTCGACGTGGGCACGGTCGGCGGCAGCCATCTCGACCCAGCTCAGGTCGCGCTCGTAGTCACCTGGCATGGACATGACACACTCCTTGATCTTTCTGGTTGTCCACAGCTGTGCAAGGTGATCGTTTGGGACTTCCACCTGTAGGTGTGAGGACGGTAACCACCGTCATAGGGATAGATAGGGATGGTTGTTAGGGATGGGGTCGCCCTCCAGGGCGGTCAATTCGATGGATTGGTCGCCTTCTCGGCCGGTAATGGTCGCCTTCTGAGGCGGTCATTTCGACCGTTCAAGATCGCGTGCGGTGTGGTTATCCACAGGAAGATCACGACTTATTGGCCGTACTGGGAGGCGGGCAACTCGACCGACGCGGGCAGGTCCGGCACGTGGTAGTCGGTCGCTCGCCCCCTCACTGCGAAGACCGGCGCGCCGTTCTTCCGCACCCCGCGAGGCACCCGCACCTCCAGGCCCCGGTCGGAGAGGCGCCGCAGGATCTTCGTCAGCCCGTCCGTCGTCACCCCGACGCGCATCGCGATCGTCTCGGTCGGAGTGATCGCCGTCCCGTCGTCACGCACGTCGCCTTTGTGCACCCAGAACCGGCGGGTCTGCTTGTGCGCCCGCTCCGCGATCACCATCAAGACGAGGCGCTCGGCCGCCGTCAGATCGCGGGCGGCCGGTGTCGCGAGCCACGAAGCCACTTCACCGACCAGGCTTTCAGCCACCGGCTTCCTCCCTCGGACACGGCGAGTGGGGGCTCGCCCCATCGAGGGAATGGGTCGAGCCCCCACCGTAAGCGGAACCGCCAACGAACGTCACTCGCGCTGGCCACTCCCGAGGACCGCGATGGCGAGGCGGCGGACCGCGGCTGGGGTGGTGTCGTGCGGGTGGTCCGGCGCGTACACCGTCACGTTCGCCTCGTCGCCGCGCACCCGGCCGGCACCGACGAGGGTTCCGTCCGCGAGGCCGCAGTACAGCAACCGCGCGTCCTTGCCGAAGCTCCGGGTGTCAAGAACCTTCGCCTCGTAGGCGACCGCAACCGCGACGAGCGTCGTCGGCGGGGGGACGAGCGAGCACAGCATGGCCGGGTCGATGCCTTCCAGCGCGTCGGCAGTGAGCTGTCCGGTCCTGATCCACTCGTCGCGGAAGACCGGCACGAGGCCGAGCAGACCCAGGCTGTTCGGATCCTGGCCAGCGGGCGTGCAGATCAGCATGAGCGTGGGCTGTACCCCCCAATCTCCGGCGTTCTCGAAGTCCTGCTCCAGGCCGCGAACGTAGGGTTCGGCCACGTCGGTGGTGAGTTCAGCCATGGTGGTTGCGGTCTTTCTGTGGGTGGTGGTGTGAGGGTAGGGCGGTCAGCCACCCGAACGGGTCGCCGACGTAGTACAGCCACTCGTCAGCTCCCTTTGGGAAGGGGCGGACGGGGATGCCCGCCTCCTCCGCCATGCATGCGGTCGTGGTCGCGCCGTGGGATCCGTGCGGCTCCTTCTTCCGGCAGCGCGGGTCGGCGCACGGGTCGATGAACGCCAGGCACATGTCCGAGCCATCGTTCACCATCTGCGCGTCCCACACGAGGCCCGCGGCCGGGCAGTACGTGGACCCGTCCTCTCGCCGCTTACGGTGCGACGGCGTGCACCTGGGGCTGGCGCACACGTTCCAATCGGCCGGGCGTTGTTCGACGTGCGCGCCGAGTTGGCGGGCGATGCGGTCGGCCAGCATGTCGCCGCCCCTGGCTCGGCCGTGTCGGACGGTGACGTTGTCCGGCTCGCGCTCGGCGATGATCGGGGCGAACGCGTTCCGGATGGCGTCCGCGTCGTCCCAGGTGCGGGAGCTGGTGACGAGCACCACGTACAAGTCAGCCACGACCGTCACCCGCCTCCTGCCCCTGGCCATCGAGAGCGGCCAGGACCTGATCCACGTCTGCGATGGCTCGCCCGTATGCTTCGGCGGCTGCCTCGTCGTGGCTGTAGCCCTTGCGCTGTGCCCTGTCCTGATAGTGCTGGTACTCGGCTTGCCACGCGGCGCGGGCATCCCGCAGACGTTCGAGTGCGGCTTCTACTCCGCTCGGCAGGTGCCGCTGCACTTCCGCGATGACCGCGAGGACGACCGGCGCTACGAGGTCGTCGGCCTCCATGCCGACCCTCCAGTTCGCGGCGGCGAGCCCGCGCCGGCCTGCCTCCAGGAACGGGACGAGTTCCCGGGCCTGCTCGCGGGTGAGTTTCCTGTGCGCATCAGCCCTGCTCACTGAATTTGTCCCGCTGTCCATCATCGGAGTTCCCCTTCCTGTACAAGCGGGTCCGGGAATCGTCGTTCGGGGCGCGGTCGCGGAGCTGCCCCTGGGTGATTGCGTGGGTCGCAACTACGCGGACAGCGATCGATCCAGGAGCGGCCGAAGTAATCGTCCCGTGCGTAGCAGGCGACAAGCACGCTGTGGTCGTGGGTGTCGTGTCCCTGGCAGTCCGGGACCCGCTCGGTGTCACGACCGAGCGGATCTTGGCCCTCCACGCACTCGCTATCGCCATCGGCGTGCACGAGCAGGATGCCACCGCACGATGGCCAGGTCAGCAGCCGCTCGCGACGCGGGTCTACCGCCAGCCACCGTTCCTCGTACCGCTTCGCGACGGGGCGGCATGAGGAACGGATGTGAAAACGAGGCTGCTGGCCGCCGGGCAAGTCGAGGTTGTCGCCGGGGTAGGTGATGGACTTCTGCCGAGTGGTGATTGGTTCTACACAGGCCCAGCACGCTCCCGGCGGGATCGCCTCCATCTTGGAGACCCGATTCAGGCTGGCGGTGATCTGCTGGTCCTCCAACTCGGCCCGGCATGGCATCGGCTCGCCGCAGCAGGAGCATTGCGGCCACCGGTCCCCCTCGTACACGTGCCAGGTCATGTAGGTGTCGGCGGGGACGTCGATCTTGCCGCTGGCCTGAGTGGGAGTGAGCCACTTTGGTTCGGCACCGGCGACCCACTGAGCCTCAACGCGATAGGGGCGCCTCCACCAGGTGGCCATGTCAGGCATCCCTGCGTCCACCCACTTCTCCCGGTCGACGTCACTCAGCGGCAGGTCCAGTACCTTTTCGACTCGCCACACAGCGTGGCGGAAGGCGATGAGCTGGCCGGGTTTTGGGAGTGAGTAGTTGGTGCTGGTGCGAAGTGGATACCACCTCACTGGGGTCACGTACCGTCACCCACCTTCCGCATCTCGGTCATGACCATTTGGGCCGTGTAGGACAGCCTCCCCATCAGTTCCTCGACGAGAGCCCGGAGCTGCTGGAGCCGGATGTGCTCGCCGCAGTCGGCCAGCGCGGTCGCCAGCTCGTGTGGCGACATCCGGTCCAGGCGGGTGCCGTCGCCCCACGCGAACTGGTCGAGTTTGGCGCCGAGTAGCTTCTCCACTTCTTCGAGGAGGGCCACGCGCCGCCGCATGGCCTCGGGCAGGCCCGACCTGGCCGCGTTCTGCCGGGCCTCGGTGAGGCGCTTGCAGAGTTCGTCGCGGTGCTGCTCACGCAGTCGGTCCATCTCGGCCAGGCGCACGTAGTCCGTACGGCGGGCAAGCGCTGACACCAGTTCGAGCGTCAGCTTCGGCTCCTTCACCGCAGCGGGCACGACCACGTTGAACCGGCGCCGGCCCGCGCCGTTCGGCGGGACCATCAGCCCCCAGCCGGACGGCATCTCTTCCGGCTGGATCATCTTGGGTGGGGCGACGATCCAGAAGCGCGTGCAGTATGGCCACCACGCTTCCGCCTTGGCCGGGTTGTTGAGTTCGTTCAGCCAGTCCTGGCGGGACACCTTGAGTTCGTGTACGTCGATCGAGTAACCGCGCGACTGCCACGCGCCGATGCGGATCATGTCGGCGCGTTTGGTTGAGCTGGGCGCCTCTACTTCGGCCAGCAGGATTTCGCCGTCGCTGTCGGTGCCGGGTTTGCGGTAGTGGCGCTCGAGCGCCTCGTACAGGGTGGCGGTGTTCATGCCGGGCACTCTGGTTCGAGGTAGACGATCGGCTTGCCGCGCATGGCGGCGTACTCGATCTCGCTGCGGGTGGAGGCGCCGATGTAACCGCCCACGTTGAGGACCAGCACCTCGTCGGCGAGGTCGATCTTCCGCTTGTGGAGCGTGCCGAGGTCGATCTTGGCCTGTTCCATGCCCTGGATCTGAGCGATGTCATCGTCGGCCTTGGTGTCGCAACCAATGCTGAGAACGATCGCCCCTTGGAGAGTGAGGCGTAGGTTCTCGCGCCGGAAGGTGTCGAAGAAGCGGGTAGAGCCGCACAGAACGACGATGGTTGGCCGGGGTCCGCCGAACACGCGGACGAGGGTGTCATTGGCGTCGCTGATCATGCGGGGCACTCCAGTTCGTGGGCGTCAAAGAGGGGAACCAGCTCGTAGAGGCTGAGATCGACCGGCTCCGTCGCGGTCGGCGGCACGTGCGGGTGGCAGCAGTCGCATCGGCAGATCTCGCGGCACACCCGGTCGGCCAGCCACACGGGGGTCCAGTTCGGGTTGGGCTGCGGTTTGTCTGGGTTCTGCCACCAGTTCTTGATGCGCTTCGGGTGAGCCAGGTTGGTTTCCGGCCGGAGCTCCCAGTCAGCGGGTGGTTCGGTGCAGGTGCGGCACTTGCCGTCCTGGTGGCGGCCGTACTTGCACGTGTAGCACGGGAGTTGGCAGCGGCAGCGCAGGTCCTCGTCGTAGTTGGGGCAGCACCAAGGGCGAGTGTCGTTGCTATCGACCCATCCGAGGATGATGTGCTTGTACACCCATGCGCCTTCGACCGCAACCATCTGGATCACGTGCCGAGTCATGACAGAGCCGCCCGCCTGGTCTGGTCGGCGAGCATGACCTGTGCGGCGACGTGCTCGACCATCTCGGTCAGGTGAGCGAGAACCGGTTCCGGGTCGTCGCCCAGATTCCTGAACAGCGTCTCGAACCTCTCCTGGTCGCGAGCCACGTACGCCTCGATGACGTGGCTCGCCCACACCAGCGTGGGCTCAGCCTCCGATTCGGGGATAGGCTCGCCCGTCTCCGGGTGGACGTACGTCTGGTCGAGCTGCGTACCGGCCGGGAACCCGGTGTGGTGCTGGAAAGTCTCGCAGCAGGTGACGATGGCGTCGCGCACGCCGTGCATGCCGGTGTCGCGCAGGATGGCGGCGATGAGCCGGGCTGCGCTTTCGTCGTCGTCCAGAATGGCGGCGTTGAGGGCGTACTGGGCTGCGGCTACGGCGTGCGGGTTGAACGGCCTGGGGGTGTTTTGCTCGGTCATCACGCCTCGTCCTCAGCGACCAAGCGGAGAGCGGCCACGTGCAGGACGAGCCGCCCGTCGCCGAGGCGGCGAGCGCCGCGGCCGATGACCCGCAGCCGTGCTCCCACCGCGAGCAGGTCGCGGATCTTGGCGTACCCGCTGGGCGTCACCCAGGCGTCGCAGGCCGTGCCCTCGTCTTCGAGGGTGAGGAGCGCGAGCAGCCTGCTGGACTTGTTGGTCTTCTCGACCCAGCCGATGAGAGTGGCGCCGAACGTGAAGTTCGGGCCGCACCGGTATTTGTCGGTGTCCTGGGCGATGGCGGCCAGGGTGGTGACCTCGCCCTCCAGGAGGACGATGAGGCTGCGGGTTTGCCGTGCTCGGACGTGGCGGCGCCCGGCCTCGGTGAGAGTGAGCGTCTTCACGGTGGGTCCGGTCGCTTCGACGGTGATGAGGTCGTTGCTGGCGGCGGTGTCGATGGCGCCGCTGCCGCACGTGTGCTGCCCCGCCTTCCATCGGCCGCGTGAAGTGGACTGGTAGGTGATGCTGCCGTCACGCTGGTAGTCGGCGCTGGCGGCGATGGCGTCGAGGAGCCTCGCGACGGCCTGCCCGAGCTGGGGCAGGCGTACGTCGGCGTTGGTGGTGGGGGTGCTGGTCACTGGTCGTGGTCCCTTCTTGCGTTGTGGTGGTCGTGAAGGAGGTCCCGTCCCGCCTGCTTGACGGTGATGAGTCCGTCGTTGTGGAGCGTCTGGATCGTGTCGGCAGTGACTAAGCAGCCGCTGTCGCTGATCTTCCATAGGTTGGGCGAGATCCAGATGAGGGTGAGGCCCTGGCCTTGGTCGTACTCGGAGAGGAATTCGATCGCGACGATCGCAGGCCCCGGCAGGCCGTGGCGATGGTAGGTCATGGGTTGGCTTCCTCTCTGATGCGGCGGATCAGGTTCTTCAGGCCCGGCGGTAGGTCGTTCTCGCCGTCCTCGCCGAGGGTGGCAAGGATGAACCGGACTGCGTGCTCGCGGTCGATGTAGCGGGCTGCGGCCTCCTCAGCGGGGCTGGCCGGCCGGGGTTCGGGTGTGGGGTCTTCCTGCTCGTGGAAGGACTTGAGAGCGATGCCGTACTGGTCGCGGCGGACGAGCGGCACCCACGTGGCTCCGACGACGAGCCCGTGGTCGATGATCGTGCCCTTGATGGCGCGTGCCAGGTCATCGGGGAACATCGGGAAAGTGGCGGGCCCGTGCGGGTCCTTCCACGTGATCGGCCGGGTGATGCCGCGCAGCCCATGTGTGTCGTGGAGCTGGAGCGGCAGCGTGAGCGGGTCCGGTTCCCGCCAGACGATGCTGGCGGGGTCCTTTCCTGCGGTGCTCGGGAGCAGGTTGCCGTACTCGTCGTATGGCACCGCGCTGGGGATGTGGCCGGGCTGCTCATGCGCGGGACGGGCCGGGCTCATTCCTGCTGTCCTTCCTGGTCGGGATGGAGCTGCGCCCGAGCCGCGAGGTAGGCCGCGTTCGGACCATCGGCAGGAGTTGCGGCGAGCCGCCACGGGTCGATGCGGCCGGCGGGTGTGAGCCTCCAGCCGTGCCCGTTCATGTCGTGCATGAAGCGGCGCGCGAACATCTCCGGGTCTTCGCGCTGGTCGGGCGGCTCGGCGGCCCACTCGCGGAGGCGTTTGGTGAGGACCTGGACGGCGTCGCTTATGGCCCGCCGCTGGTAGTCGGCGCTGGCGCTCACGATGCCTTCCTCCGTTCGGCTGCTGCCTTACGCTGCTCCTTGCGACGGTCGATCGCGCGCTGGTGGTCGTTGCCGCCGTGCCACACGCCGACCTGGATCCCGTTTGAGAAGCTGGTCGCGTACTTCTTGCACTGGGCGAGGACGGGGCAGTCAGCGCACATGGCGCGGGCGCGGTCTTCGCGCGCTTCCTTCTCCCGCGCGGTCTCCTGGTGCTCTTTGTCGTCGGAGGGCGGGCCGAAAAACTTCTCGTGCCCCACACGCAGGCAGGCTGCGTCCTCCATCCACTCGGGCGCCTTCGGCACGTGGATGGCGACCATGAGGGGCAGCTCACGGGAAGGGTGGTAGCCGCGGCTCATTCCGGCGGCTCCCCCGCGTCCGGGTCGAGCAGGCCGAGCTCGGCGGCGGCGGCGAGGTAGCGATCGATCATCCGCTTGCCCCGCCCCATCTTCCCGGCGATCTTGTACCTGTCGTGCAGGCCCGTGTGGTGCCAGTCAGCGGCCTGCTTGACGAGCGAGTACGCCTCTGGCGTGGTCGGCATCCATGCCGGACCGCGGGCGGCGGGCCTGACCTCGAACCCGGCCGTGCTCAGAGCCCGCAGCAGTCGGCGCGGAGTCGGCGTGTGGGGGCGGGCCAGTTCTTCGCTGAGGACGGCCGTCGCCGATGTCGTGGTGGTCATCTCCTACTCCTGGATGGTGCGGTGGTGGTGGACGTTCGGGTGACCGGCCAGCCGCCGGGCGGCTTCGAGGTCGGCGGGGGTGAGGTGGCGGCCCTCGACGACCGCGACCGGCCGGGTCCGATCCGGGTTCCATACGGCGGCGCGCGGCCGATCAGGCATATGCGGTCGTTGGCGGTTCCGCCAACGAAACTCGTCAGTGACGTCCGATGGTGTCTTCACACGGCCTCCTTGCGGTGCAGCTCGATCTTGGCGAGCACCCGCCGATGCTTCGCCGGAACCTTGAATACGGGATGGCCGAGCACGTCGAGGACAAGCCAACGCGCCCAGGCCGCGTCACACTCGTCCTCGCTGGGGAACTTGACGCCCGCGTGCTCGAACGCGGCCACGCCCATCTGGGTCTTGGACGCGCCCGAGTCCCCGGTGGCGTAGATCTTGAGGTGGGTGGTGTTGATGATGGCGATGGCGATCCCGGCCCGCCAGCAGGCGAGCCGCACCGTCCCGCCGATCTCGGCGAGGCGGTGTGTGGCCGACGACTGCTTGGTGTAGGCGTAGTCCTCGATCCCGACCGCCTCCGTCTGGGCTCGGAACAGGGCCTCCGCGATCTGTGCCTCGACGTGGTCCTGTCGCCGCATGTTGTCGGCGAACGTCCGCGTCTTGCCTGCGGCCTTGGGCGCGGCGATGAGGCGGGTGGTGCCGTCCGGCAGAGCCAGTCCGGTCTTCTCGGCGGCCTGGTCGAGCCCGGCCACCTGCGGTGGCCCGGCCGGCGGCTGGGTGGTCACTGTTCCTCCTTCGGGATCTCGATCGTGTGCAGGCCGCGGTGGGCGAAGTCGCGCCACTGCTCGCTGGCGCGCTGGGCGGCGTTGGCCTGGCGTACCGCGCGGCTGTGTGCGAGGAGGACCACCGCTGTGAACGTGATCGACGCGAGCCCGATCACGGCGGCGATGTCCCAGAGCACAGACCACGCGCCCCTCAGCAGGTCGATCACGTCTCGGCCGCCTGCTCAGCTTCGAGGTGGGCGACGCGGGCGCGGAAGCGCTCTACCTCGTCCCCCGCGTCGTTCGCCTTCGTGTTCGCCCGGCGCAACTCGATCAGCAGGCGGGCGTTGGCATGCTGGAGGTCGCTGACTTGCTGGTATGCCTCGCCGTACTGGTGCTGGTAGGTGTCGAGCTCTCGGGCGCGGTCGCGGCGGCGCGTCTCGGCGCCGCCGACGAAGCCCAGGGCTGCGCCGACCGCGACGCCGAGCAGCGTGGCCACGAACGCGAACACGCCAGGAGCGATGAACGACAGGGCGAACAGCGCCAGGTTGGCGCCGCTCACCGCTGCGATCTGCCAGGTGGCCAGCTTCACGCGCGCTCCTGGTCCCCTTCGAGCGCGGCCAGGACCTGCGCCTGGGTGCGGCCCGTGGTGTCGTTCCAGTTCGTCAGCCACCACTTCGGGTTGAGTTCGTCGTCCTCGGGGTTGCGCCCGAGATGGGTGGCGATCTCGTCCATGAGGTTGTGCGCCGCCTCCCACTGGGGCAGGAGGGCGGCGTCAGCGTGGCGGAGCTTCTTGCGGGCCAGCGTGAGCGGCGGCAGGCCCGCGCCGCGTCCGATGGCTTCGACCAGGCAGCATCCGGTCTTGCCGGGCCGGTTGCTGGCGTAGTCGCCCTGAATCCAGCCGTCGCGGTGCAGCACGACGATGGCGCTTGTGCGGATCGTGTCCAGGGGCGGTGTAGCCAGATCAGTCGTGGTCATGTCGGTTCCTTCCGATGGGTGATTCCTGCGTTGGCCAGGTCTTCAGGCGTGCACGGGGCGACGCCGATCTCCTGGCCAGGGTGGTCGCGGTAGGCCCGCTCGAATACCGCCATGACGTACGGGAACGGCAGCGGGCGCTCCGGTTCGAGCGCGACCTTGTCCACGAACACCAGCCAGAACGGGCCGGGCTCGCGGCTGTAGTCGATGTCGAGCGCCAGCAAGACGGCGGTCACCAGGCCCTTCACGCGACCGGACTCTCCCCGCCGGCCACCCGGCCCGGCCCGAACAGGACGCCGAGCGGCGGCATCTGACACGCCTCCAGCGCAGGCAGATGTGTGCCGTTGACCTCGTGGACTGGGCCGTGCACCGGGTCCACGACCGCGATCCGGGCACAGTGACACACCTGCGTCGGCAACGACCGCTCCCCCGGCTCCGGGGACTCGGCCGTGCCGACGAGGGCGAGGAGCTGGTCGCGACTGCGGACCATGTCCTCCAGGTGCTTCTCGGCGGCGGCCTTCTCCTTGTCCAGCTCGGCGAGGTGTCGTTCCGCCGCCCCGACCGCCTCGTCCGCCTGGTGGACGCCGCCGGTCAGGAAGACGCGGACGGCCGGTGTGAGGGTGCTGCCGGTCTGCTCGGGGAGGGAGTCGATCGACATGATGGTCCTTTCTCAGGGGGTGGGGGTGTTGGGTCCGGCCGAGCGCCCCCGCCTAACGTGCGCTTAGGGCGCCCGGCCGGGGGCTTAGGGGGCGTCCCGCGTGCTGGTGCGCGTCGTGATCACGTAGCCGCCGATGTAGAACGGCAGGCGGCGGACGATCTGGCAGCCCGAGCATTTGCATTCGGCCTGCTCGTCGCGTTCGCCCAGGGCGGTGTAGGCGCGGGTGGCGTGACCGGCCAGCTCGTCCCGCAGCGCGCCGAGGAGCAGGTCGCGTTCGCCCCGAGCCTCGTGCAGGTCTTCGGCGTGGACCGCCTCGCGGCAGTCGCACGCGACCCGGTGGTTTGTGCAGGCCGCGACCCTTGGGTCGAGCGTGCTGGTGGGCAGCGGCCGGTCCAGCACTAGGTCGAAGGGCACCTGGTCGGGGTCGTTCCAGAACGTGACGACCGCCCGGACGGCGATCTCCTTGGAGGTCATTGGGCGGCACCTCCCTGCGCGGCGACGGCCTGCCGGTACATCTCCGGCGTGATCTGCCCCTTGTCGGGGTCGGCGGAGAGCGCCTTGAGGAAGGCGTCCAGGTGGACGTTCGACACCTCGGACAGTCGAGTAGGGGGCTGCTTGCTGCGGCGTTTGGTGTTGGCGTTGACCCACATGAACAGAGCGGGCGTCAGCTCGTCGTTCGCACCACCCAGGTCGGTCCACACGGTGACGATCCGCAGCTTGAGGTCGTCGAAGCGGGCCCGTGCTTCGGGTTCGAGCTTGGCGATGGCCTCGTCCGCCTTCGCCGCGGTGAGCTGGGCAGTCGAGGTCACCTGGACCTTGCAGGTGTTGAAAAGCCACAAGAAGCGGGCGTCGCCGCTGATGCCCGCCTCGCCGAACAGCGTGTTCAGCTTGGTGAGCGTCTGCCGGTTGGCCGCGCCGACCGGACGCTTCTGCTCCGGCTCGGCAGCGGACGGGGCCGGCGGAGCGGCGGGCGTCTGCTCGGGCTTGTCCGGCACGATGTCCGCCTCCACCGGCTCCTCCTCCGCCGCGGGCGGGGTCTGCGGCGCTTCAGCAGCAATGGCCGCTTGGAAGGCCTTGAGCTGCTCGGCGGACGCTGCCTGCGGATCGAGACCGTCATTCGCTGCTTGGAACGCCTCCTCCAGTTCGACGAGTGTGCCCTGCCATGCCTCGACGAGGACCTGCCACGCCTGGATGGCCTGATCTATCGTCTGCACCCGAGCTTTCGCCGCAGCCTCGATCTCTTTGCCTGACACGGTCGGCGATGGCGTCTGCTTGGCCCGCTGCCAGATGGCAACGACCTCGTTACGGGTGCGCGCCTGCTCGATCTCGGCCAGGTAGTCCGGGGGCGGGCCGGCCTCGATCGCCTCCTGCCCGCCTGCTCCGAGCATGGCCGCCATCCCGGCCGCTCCGGGTAGGAGCGCGGCCATCGCCTGACCGGCGGTGAGCCCACGCAACTCGATCGCGGGGACCGGGAAGTGCTTGGTCTCTCCGTTGCGGGTGACCCGCCGCTGGGTGAGGAACAACCGGATCGGGATCGGAATCTCCGCGCCGAAGATGCGACGCATCATGGCCACGTGCGCGGGCAACTCCAGGGCCGCGTGGTAGGAGTGCGTCTCGAAAAGCCACACCCCGATGTCAGGTACATCGGGGAGGATCACGTTCAGGCGAGTCGTGACCTTGCATGCCTGGCCGACAGGGGCACGCTCCCACCAGCCTTCCTCGCCGTACTGCTGCTTACACAGGCACGGCTGGCCGGACTTGCGCTCAAACACGCCATTGCAGCGGCGCTGGATACCGCCCTTGGTCCACTTCTCGTACGCCTGACTCAGCGGCGGCTTGGGGCCGGGCGGCAGGATCGCGTCAAGCGCGACCTCATCGGTGACAACTCGCCATTGAGCAGCGCCGTTGCCCTGCGGCTGCCACTCCTCCATGATCCCGCCGTAGGTGTCCTCGGCCGACTGCACGAAGTGCTGGAAGTCGCTCGTGATGATGAACGTCTCCGAGCGCTGCGGGCTGCTCTTTCCCGTGTTCGGGTTCACGCCGAACGTGCCGGACCGGATCTTGCCGAGGGTGCGGTTGCGGTGCTGGAGGTCCAGGATGAGGCCCTCGTCGTCCATGCTCAGCGTCATGGTCAGGCGACCTTTCTCGTGGCTGGGGTGGTGGGTTCCGGGAGGACGAGGGCCTCACCGATGACGTTCTTGGAGTGACGGGTCTCGAACTCGGACATCGCCTGGGCGTTCCGGAAGACGGCGTACATGTCGTCGCCGCACCTGGCCGGGTAGAGGCGCCAACCTTCGGGGCGCAGGTGCATGATGATCCCGATTGGAGCGCGCTCAGGGAGGCGAATCTTCGTGCCGTCGCGCAGCCATCCCCACGGGGCGGCCCGGTAAGCGGCCATCTGCGCGCCCGCCTGCGGGTAGACGCCGTGGCGGTGACCGGAGTACGTGGTCGCGTCCAGCTCACCGCCGGTGTTGTGCGTGGGGATCATAGTCTCGCCGCACAGGAACGTGCGGTTGGACGAGTCCACGGCGATGCACTTCGTTGGCACCGTCAGTGTGGGCTCGACACTCACGATGAGGCGGCGGGAGGCTCGATCGGGGTTCGGCACGTGAGCCAACTCCGCTTTCCGAGTGAGCCGGAACGGGTTGATGCTGCGGGGCGTGAACGTGATGAGGTAGTGCGTTCCCGGCTTGAAGCCGGTGTGGTTCATCTCGAACATCGCCGCACGAAGGCCCAGGGACAGCACCAGCTCACGAACAGAGATCGCGAACTCCTTGGACGAGGTCACGAGCTGGGCGCAGTTTCGGCGGCGGTTCCACGTGCCGTCCGTGTCCATGAGCCCTTGGAGCAGGGCAAGCCGCTGCTCTCGGCTTGCCCGCAGGTACGCGGCCGGGATGTGCTTGTCACCGAGGACCCCAGCTTTGCGCAGGTCACCGACGAGGCCCAAGACGCTCCGTACGGGGCAGCCGCCTTCTCTGGACACCTTCTGTGGCGGACCTACGGCGTAGCCGCAGGCGTGGATGCTGTCGAAAATCTCCTGGTCCTGGCTGGAGACTTCACCGCTGGTGTGCTTCCCGTCGCCGAGCCAGCGACCCAGGACGTAGGGCTCCACCGGCAGCGCTGTCGGAGGCAGCTCAAGAGGGTCCGCGACGCGCACACGATGGTGCCGCTTGCCGTACTTGAGCAGAGTGGCAGCGATCTCCACCGTGGAGTGGACGCCGCTCGTCCTCCACTGGGGGTGACCGCTTTCGGTTAACCACAGGTGTTCGTCATCGCAGATGACTGAACTGCCGTCATCGAAGGTGACCCGGTAACAGTCCCGGTAGTGGACTTCCGAGGTCTCCGTGACCGTGCAGGGACGCCCATCCGATCCGAGTAGCGTGTCGCCGACCTGGACGGCGCCCATTGTGGTCCAGCCGGTCGGGGTTGGCAAAGGTGTGTCGAGAGCCAGGCCCTTGGTGTCGCCGGGAAAGATGGTGTCAGCCGGTAACCCGACCCTGGCGGCGACCAGCGGCGACGTGAACAGATAGTCCAGCGTGCCCCCGAACCCGTGCTCAGGGTGGGCGACCACCATCTCGGAGGCGATGAACCGGAGCTGCCACTTCTCAACGCACTCGGTGAAGTGCGCCAGGTACGAACGGAACTCCGGGTCGGAGGCGAGGCCGGCCGGGGCAGGCTCGCCCAGGATGCGCGCCTCGATGAGCCGGTGCACGGCCCGCCCGATGTCGCCCCGGTCGTCGCGGCGGCGGACGGGCTCCAGCTTGAGCCACTTGATGAACTCCTCCCGCTCCTCGGGGGTGCGGGAGACGCGCAGCATGTCGCCGACGCGGTCCATCGCGGTCTGCGCCACGACCTTGGCCGCCCAGTAAACGAGCCCGCTCTTGGACATGCCCTGGTCGAGAATCGTGGTGACCGAGCGGAGCCTGTCCCCAGTTTCGGGGTCGCGGTAGTAGCCGCGGGACCGTCGCGGGACGCGGGCGTTGCCCACCACGGCGCCGCTCCCGGTGCAGGGGAGCACGTCGGCCTTGTCAGCCTTGTGCTTGCGGATGGTGCCCGACTTCGCGTTGACCTTCCGGTCTATGAGGCATTCGGGGCAAGGTGCCATCTCGGGGAGTCCGGCGGTGGCGGCTTTGGCTGCGGCGGCCCACCCGTCCAGGCCCGTGGGGGTTTCGATGATCGTGGTCATCAGAACGGCGGCTCGTCGGACCACGGGTCTTCGCCCCGTGTCTGGCCTTTGCGGGAGATCAGCTTGAGATCGGGGCAGTGCGTGAGCATGGCTTCCAGCTCGTCATCGTGGTAGCTGACGCCGTCGTACACCTGGTACGGGGCCTGGCTGCCTTCACTGAGGAACCGCACCCCGTCCACATCGCCGTCGTCGTCGAACCGCGCGAGGACGAACCAGCGCCGCCCGCCGCCTTCCCACAGGTCACCTACGCGCGGCTCCCAGTGAGCTGGGGGGATATGTTCTGCGGTCACGTCGCGGGCGTCGAGCGGGATGGGGCCGATGGTCATGCCGGAGGCGAGCGTGGCGTACAGCCACCGGCCGCGGGCGGTCGGTTCGATGCGGGCGCTGACCACTTCGGTAAGCGTCACGCGCAGCCGGGCTTTGGGGTTGATGTCGCCGGTCATTGTCATGCCCCCTGCTCGGCGAGGAGGACGGCGTGGGCTTCGGTGAGGTATCGGGCGGCTTCGACCGGTCCGACGTGGTCGATGAGGAGGTCGAGGGCGACGGTGGGGGCATCGCAGTTGGGCTGGTGGGGCGTGGCGGCGATGAGTGCGAGGTTGGCGATGCGCTGGTTGGCGCGGCTGGTGGTGGGGTGGGTCACTGCGTCTCTCCCTGGTCGCTGGTTGGCGATTCCGCCAACCAGCGGTGCGGATGCGGATGTGGCGTTTCCGCTGGTGGTGGCGTCCGTCGCAAGACTTGTTGATCTTGGTCGTGCATGTCTTGCGACAAGTCCAGCCTACGCCTGAGAGACGCGCATGTCACGCGTCGATCGCGTCTCTCGCGTCGTTGGCAAAGAGGCACGAAAACAAGATCAATAAGCTTCGCCGTTGATCGTTACGGAGAGTAGTCAGACGCGACCGACGCCCACCCAAGTGATACGCTCGCGTCGATCCCGGACCGCCACGAGGGGATACCGCCATCATGCCCGCCACCAGAACCGGTCAGCTCAGCCCCGAAATGGCGCTCATCACCCGCTACCGCAAGCGGGAGGGAACCCCCGAACCGGAAATCGGGGTCCGCACCCTCGCACGCCTGATCAGCGACGCCTCCGGGCACAAATTCAACGAGCAGTTCTGGCGACGCCGCGAAGCTGGCCTCGTCACCGACATCTCGGACAAGGACCTCGCCTGGTGGGCATGGGGTGTCCACGTCCCACCCGACGAGCTGGCCGCCACCGGCCGCACCGCCGCCGCCGACATCCTCCGCCAGATCATCGCCGACCAGGAAGCGAAATCCGCCGCAGCCGAGCGGGCCGCCACCCGTGCCGCGACAGCTATCGAGGGTTTCCTCCAGGAGGCATACGCGGAGATCGACGCGCTGGATGCCAAGCCGGAAGAGAAGGCGCGGATGAAGCGGCACCTGCTGGATCGTGCCCAGCAGGTCGTCGATCGGGAGCAGGCCACCACGGGCATCGAACGACGCTGACTCTGCGCGGGCGCAGGCGTACAGCGTTGGACGCCGAACATCTCGGGCCCCAGGCTGTCCAGGCCGGGCCGCGCAAGCGTTGAGGGGGTCACCGATTCCCGCTCTCTACCTCGCTCTGTGGTGGGTGCCGCCTTGTGTGACGCCTGTGAGGCTGGGCGGGTTGGCACGTTCTGCAACTTTTTTGTTGCGCTGGAGACGCCAGAGGCGGCGGGCGTGCCGGGCCCCCGCCCGGGAGGCGGACCAGCAGGCCAGCGCGTGACGTACGTCCGCGAGCACACGCCTCCCGGCGTGCAGCGGCACGAAACTCCACACGGCGAGCAGCAGCAGCATGCTCGGCGTCACCGTCCGGGTGACGGCCATCAGAGTGGCGGGCGCGGCCACGCCCGCCGCCATCGACGCCACGTCAGCCAGCCAGCGACGGCGGTGACGTAGCAGGGGCTCTGTCTGCTGGGATTGTCCTCCAGCCGAGGTATTCACGATGGGACTCCCAAACGGGTAGCGGAAAGGGCGTTCGCTTGAGAGGCAACGGCCAACGCTAACGCGATTCTCATTGCCGATGAGCGACAGTACGTAGAATCGGCCTGATGTGGGGTTAGTAGATGGTTAGGATCGGGTTCGCATTCTGCGATTCTGACAGCGTTCTTCCAGGCGAACGGGCTTCGCCCTCCCCGGCGGCAGAGATCGTCTCCACCAGCGGCCTAGATCATGCGCCCCGAAGTGCTTACGATTGCGGCGTCGCTGGTTGTTCGCTGCTGTGACGCGCGGAAATAAGATCCAACGGCCCTATCTCTAAGGTGGAATATGGCATCGACAATCGACAGAACGAAGCCCTCACCCGCGCGCATGTATGACTACATGCTCGACGGCAAGGAGAACTTTGAGGTAGATCGGAAACAAGCCCACATCGTGCTTGAGGCCGCGCCGGAGGCCAAGCAAGCAGCAGTGGTCAACCGCAGATTCCTTGTGGCAGCGACCCAGTACGCCGCGAGCCTCGGCGTCAAGCAGTTCCTGGACTTAGGCTCCGGTCTGCCGACCCAGGACAACGTTCACCAGGTCGCGCAGAGGGTGGTGCCCGATGCGAGCGTGGTGTACGTCGATAACGATCCCAGCGTGCGCCTCCACGCCCAGAGTCTTCTCAACGACCCCAGAACCGGTTACATCGAGGGGGACGTGATGACCCCAGCAGAGATCATCG
This sequence comes from Nonomuraea sp. NPDC049141, assembly GCF_040648415.1. Lineage (NCBI taxonomy): Bacteria > Bacillati > Actinomycetota > Actinomycetes > Streptosporangiales > Streptosporangiaceae > Nonomuraea > Nonomuraea sp. NPDC049141. The sequence goes on along the minus strand of NZ_JBEZDR010000004.1, from coordinate 652,856 downwards.
CCAACCCCGTGACCCAGAGTCTGATCGACTTCTCCAAGCCGGTCGCGGTGTTCCTGGTAGCTGTCCTGCACTTCGTGCCTGACGGGAATGACCCGTATGGCATCGTCCACGACCTGGTGGAGCAGGTGGCACCCGGGTCGCTGCTCGCGATCTCGCACGTGACGACCGACGAGATCAGCCCCGTGGTGTCGGAGCGGATCGCCCGGCAGCAGTTGGCCGTCCCGCTGAACCTCCGATCCGGGGAGCAGATTCGGCGATTCTTCGACGGCCTCGACCTCGTAGACCCTCCCGGCTTCGTCTTCACCGAACAGTGGGCACCCGACCAGAAGCTCCCGGCTGACGACTCCCCGCTGAAGCTCCGCTGCGGCGTCGCCCTCAAACCGTGACTCACTTCGCCGCGGCGAGCTTGCGCTTGCACCGTTCAGCGTGATGCCCAGTGCCCTCCCCCTCGTACTGGGCAGCCGCCGCGGCGTACCGCTCGGCCGCCTCCCTTCGGCGGCCGAGCCCCATCAAGGCGTCACCTTCCATCTCCAGGTACGTGGCATCGCCGGCCTCGTGTCCGAGCGGGCTCACCAGATCGACGCGACGGCGGCACAGGTCAAGGACCACGTCATAGTGCCCCGCCGCCAGCTCGACTCGTCCCAGCATCCACAGCGTGTACGCCACGTAGGCTTGCTGTCCGGTGCCGGTCGGCATCGCCTCGGCCAGCCTCACCGCTTCCCGGGACCGCGTGATCGCCTCGTCGTACAGACCGCGCTGGGCGAGCACGAACGCCAGGACGCGCAGGCAAGCCACCTCCGTATGAACATCTCGGGCCGTCTGGGCGATGCGCAAACCCTCGACTGCGTCGGCGGTTGCCTGCTGGAGACCCTCTTGACGTCGTTTCCCGTGCAGTTGCTCGCCCGCCGCCGCCCGAGCAGCCAGCGTCCGCGCGAGGGCCCGACGATCGACGACAGATCGGAACGCCTCGGCGCTCGCATCGAGCATCGGTATCGCCCGCTCGGCGCCTCCAGGTGAGCGGGAAACGAGGATTGCCAGCCGTAGCCGGGCTTCCGCTGCCAACCGTGCATCCCGGCCGGCGATGGCGGTATGCATGATGAGCCGCCACATGTCCTGGGCGTTCCGGCTCCGGCGCGCCCAGAACAAGTACGAATGGACGCGCAGGGCGATGCCTGTGGCGCTTTGAACGCGCAGCTCACGGCAGGCGAACCGGACCGCCTCCAGGAGATTGCCGATCTCGGAGGCAAACCACGTCTGCGCGTCGGCCTGGACGAGACGCCGCGCCAGCGGCGGCGCGTACAGGGACTGGCCCAGCCTGGCCGGAGGAGGGGAATGCGGCTCATGCGGGATGAGAGAATCGGCAAGGTCGGCGAGTTCGAGCCAGCCCAAGAGGAGCCGGTCCACGACGCCATCGCTCTCGGCGACACGCTCGGCCAGCCGATCGGCAGCGAAAGCCCGCAGCAACCCGTGTTGGCGGTAGCGCGGACGGCCGAGCGCGTCGGTGCCGGCGGGCGCGACAAGGCTGTGCGCGGTCAAGGTTTCCAGCGACTTTTCGGCGTCGCCCCCCAGCAGCATCGTGGCGACCCAGCCGGGGTAATCGCCCGGCCCGGCCATCGCCAGGCCGCGAAACGCGCGGCGAGCGTCCTCGGCGAGGGCGTCATAGCTGTCGGCGGCAATACTCGCGGCCACTCCCATCTCGTCGGAATCGAGATCGGCGAGCCGATCGGCGAAGTACCGCAGAGTCCAATGAGGTTGCGCTGTCAACCGCGCCCCTGCCACCCGGATCGCCAGGGGAAAACCGTCGCATGCCTCCACGAGAGCGCGGGCTGCGGCTGCGTCCGAGACGACCCTGTCATGGCCGATGATCTCACCGAGGAGGTGAAGGGACTCGTCGCGGCGCAGCGGATAGAGCCGCAGGCGCAGCATGGCGCCCTCGGCCAGGTGTCTGCGGCTCGTGATGATGACGCCGCATCCGGCCGTACCCGGAAGCAACGGGTTGATCTGGTGGATTCCCAGAACGTCGTCCAGCACGAGCAGCATGCGCCGGTTGGCGAGCAGGGACCGCAGCAGCGCCGTGCGCTCAGCAGGCGTACGAGGGAGATCCTGGGCATGGACTCCGAGAGACCCGAGGAGTTCCGCGAGGACCTGGCCGACGCTACGCGGCCGATCCGACAGCGCCTCCAGACGAACGTACAACTGCCCATCCGGGTAGGCGTGCCGGACCAGATGCGCGACGTGCACCGCAAGCGCGCTCTTGCCCACACCGCCCGGACCAGTGATCGAGGCGATACGCACGCCCGTGCTCGTCGCGGCCGAATCGAAGTAGCCGACCAGCGTGGCCACCTCGTCCTTCCGCCCGGTGTAGTCGATGACATCGGGTGGAAGCTGCGCAGGAGGCCGCGAGGGCTCCGGCGCAACCCGTGGGCGCTGGCCGGGCGGCGGCGCGCGGTGCTCCTCCTCGGCGATCTCCTCGCGAAGCTGCCGAAGGACAGCACCCGGGCCGCTGCCGGTTTCCCCGGTCAGCAGGACGCTGACGGTCTCGTAGTGCTGAAGGGCACGAATGCGATCACCGCTACGGTACAGCGCGGTCATCAGCAGACCGTGGAGCCGCTCCGACAGCGGGTCATTGACCAGCTCACGGCGTACCTCGGTCAAGATCTCTCGATACTGCCCGAGGTGAAGCCGCGCCTGAAGCAACGCCATCACGGTGTCTCTACGGTCGATCAGCAGATCGTCACGCACCAACACCAGTTTGCCGCCGCCGTCCGGTACATCCACTAATGGCGGGTCACCCCACAGGGCCAGCGCCCGAGCGAGTGCCTTCACTGCCCTGTCGTAGTCGCCGCGATCGGTGAACGCCCGGCCGTCACTGCACAATGCCCGAAAGTCGGCTAGGTCGAAGCAGTCACCGGACTGCAGACCAAGGCGGTAGCCGGCCGGGCCGCCCACAGGGATGCGATCCGGCAGGAGAAGACGCAGCTCCGACACCTGAGTTTTCAGGCCCCCCTCGCGACCCCAGTCGTCGCCCCACAGAGCCTTCATCAGGTCTTCGGCCAGGATGCCAGTCGGGCCGGCCAGCAGCAGCGCCGCGACCAGACGGCGTTTGAGAGGAGACAGGGGAACCTGCTGGCCATCGGCGTACACGGCTAGACGCCCCAGAACTTCAAATCGCATGTGGTGTCCCCCTCTCTCCGGAACGAGCGGGCGATGATGGGACGAGCAGCAATTCACCTGGAAGAAAAAGCGCTAGTGATCGTTCCGTGGCCATCGTGCCGCACGCTTCGTCCAAGAGCAACGACGACGAGGATGAGGGTCCCCCGCCGGAAATGTCCGGCGTATGAGTCGCGGCGCCTTCCCCCGAGCTCCGCTCTAAAGATCTCGTATCACGTCACACGGGCCCGTAACACCACCGCCATCATGCAGAGATATACCGTGATCACGCCCAAAAGGGGACATCGAACCAGCGCAACCACTGGGGGTTCCATGCATCGGCCAGCCCAGATCCTCACCACCGCCATCGCCACCTTGGCCTTCGTCGTCCTCCTGGTCAGCCACGCCGGCCAGCTCGCTCCGGTCGTGCTCGCCGCAGCGGCCGGGCTCATGCTCCTCGCCGCTGTGGCCACCGTCCACGCCATCCTCCGGCCTGTCGAGCGGCGCCCGATCGACGAGGCGTACGTGCGCGCCTACGATCGCGTCACCGACCGCCGGACCCGGTCCCGCTAGTCCGTTCGGCGGGCCGAACTCGGGCCGGCGAACCGGCCGCGTCCGGGGATGTGGTGGATGAGCCCTTCCTGGCGAAGTGTGCGGAGAGCGATGGTGATGGTGATGGCGGCCAGCCCGTACGTGTCCATCAGCTCTTGCTCGGACGGGAGCGGGTCTCCCGGCTTCAACCGGCCGGAGGTGATCGCCTCACGCAGATCCTCAACCAAGCGCCGGGACGGCGGCACCGGCGCGCTCGCCTTGCCGCCGGTCACGTACGTGCCCTTGGCGTGCACGGTCTCGACGCGGCCCTGCTCACGCAGCAGTTCGATGGCGGCCCGTACCGTCTGACGGCTCACCCCGTGGTGGGCGCCGAGCTCCAGTTCGGACGGCAGCAGTTCCCCCGGCTTGAGCTTGCCCTTGTCGATGTTGGCCGCGATTCTTGCCGCGAGCTTCGCGTACGCGGCATCACGCCGCACGGACGACTTGGGCGGTGCACCGGCCACGAAAGTGCCGCTCCCATGACGGACTTCGACGCGGCCTTGGTCTCGCAGGTCAGCGATGGCCATCCGCACGGTGGATCGGGCCACGTTGTAGGTGGCGCTGAGGTCTCTCTCGGACGGGAGCTTGTCACCGGGCTTGAGCTTCCCCGTGTCGATATCAGTCGTGATCCTGGCCGCGACCTCGGCGTGTTTGGTGATGGCGGGGCGCTGGATCATGGCCCTACCGTACCTCAGAGCGCACCTGTGTATACCTGCGCGAAAGGCCCCGGCAAGGGATAGATCCCTGCCGGGGCCTTCGCGGTGCGCGGGATTATGCAGATCACACGCACGTGTACGGGCACTCTACATGCGCCCTGCCTCCTTCTTCGCCTCCTCGATGATGACGACCACGAGTTCCACGCAGTCGTCGCAGATCGCCATGCCCGCCCCTTGGACGACGATCCGGTGCGGCTCCGGCTGACCTCCGCACCAGTCGCAGGAGACGGGAGTCGCCGCGAGCGGCGGCCTGGTCATGCCGTCAACCCGAGCTGGGCGCGCACCAGGGCCTCCACGTCGGCAGGCACCTGCCACACGTTCTGCCAGCCCCGGCACGGCACCGGCTCGGCCAGCGGGCGGACATTGGCCAGCAGCCAGTGGACCTGTCCCGGCTCCGCCCACGGCGACGAGGCTTCCCGTGTCACATCCACCAGGTCGGCGACAGCCACGATCGCGCCGAACACGAACCGCTCGTCGGGCTCCAGCGGCTCCTCCGACTTGGCGGCTTCCATGATGCGCCAGTCCCGCGCCCCGGCTTCGTCCCAGCATTGTCCGGCGTGGATGGCGATCTCGCCTCGGTGGCGGGTGGCCCACGAGCGATTCTCGATGGGCTTGAGATCTGCGGCTATGGCCCAGGCCCAGGGCTGGCGAACGGTCAGACCGCGCATGCTCGCTCCTTTGCTCTCTCGACGATCTGCCGATGAGTGAGGCCGAGCGTCTTTCGTGCGCTCCAGTAGCCATCGAGGTGGGCGATCGATCGGTACGTTGTTGGCTCTCCCGCTGCGATGCGCGCGGCCACCGCATCGAGAAGGTGAGGAAGCCTCTCTTGGACGGCACGCTGATGTTTCGTTGCAGCGCCACTGGCTTGCGAGAGGCCGGGCGACTCTGCGATGCCCCGGGCTCGCCCCTTCTGCACCATGTCGGCGGTGTTGTCCGCGTAGGACCCCAGGAACAGGTGTCCGGGGTTACAGCACGGAGGATTGTCGCAATGGTGGCAGACGACGACCTCTGACGTGAGTTCCACGTCCGGAAATGCGAACTTGTAGGTCATAGCCCGAACACCGCCGTGAGCAGGGTGACGATCTCCTGGGCGGCGCGGCGGTCAGCGTCCGGGTCGTCCTCCTCGATGAGCTTGTCGGGGTGCTCATACAGCTCGGGGTACACCTCAGGGTCGAGTTCACCCGCGAGTAAGGCAATTTGGTGGGCGGCGCGGTGAACGCACACCGGATCCTCGACAACACCGCCCACGGTGGTCGAGCCGATCTGTACCTCACCGAAGATCGAGCCGTCGCTGCCCCGGGGACGGAGGAGCTTCTTGACGAGGTTGACGATGTCGTCGCGGGTGGCGTACGCCGTGACGTCGGTGCCGCTGCTACTGGCGCTCTCGTTGGTGTACGTGGTGGTCATCGGGTTCCTTCCGAGTGGTCGTGCGGGGTGGTGTCGTGTCCGCCGCGAGGGAGGAGCCCGGCGACGGCGAGGGATGCATGGATCCGGCCCGGCAGGTCCACGCCGGCGGCCCGCATGACGGTGGCGGCCTGGACGGTGATGCGGGCGATGAAGTCGCCGAGCTGGTTTGTGTCGTCGGCGATTACGGCGATTTCGGTGTCGCCATCGGTGATGGAGCACACCCACTTCTCGGCGGGCGGGTCTTCTCCGTCGAAGATGTCGGAGACGTCGGGATTCGTGGCGGGGAGAACGAAGACGTGCGCGAACTCGACGTTGAGGGTGTCCGTGTGCAGGGGCATTAGGCACGCTCCTCGGGCGGCCAGGCGGCGATGTAGGCGGCCTTCTCCTCGTCGGTGAGCTTTTCGACCTCGTCTGGGTGGATCTGGTCGTTGGGCATGTGTCCGTGCCAGATGACGGACAAGTCGCCGGTGTCGAAGATGCTGACGACGGTGCCGACGAATTCCGGGGTCCAGGTGCGGTGGCGGACGTAGTTGCCGGGCTGGATGGCGTCGTCGGTGGTGGGGGTGATCATGGCTCTTCTTAGTTCCCTTCTCGTTGGCGGTTCCGTCAACAGGACGACGGAGACGCGTCTCCGCGTGGCCGTGCTGGCGGGAGAAGCTTGATCGGATCTCTCTTCGAGCCTACCTCTTAGCGCACCTTTACATAGGTTCAGGTGCGTTCTCAGCGCCTCGCAGGGACAGACACAACGGACACACTTTGTCGCGAGACACGCACAGGACTACGGTAGAGATCACGCCCAGCACCACCGCCCGACCACAGGAGCGCCACGTGGCCCGCCGACGAACCACCGACCCCCGCCAGGTCACCTTCCAACCCCCCGGCGGCACACCCGGCTCGTTGGCGCAACCGCGAACACGCCGCCCTGCTCCCGCCCGCACCAAAGCCGTCCGCTGGACCGACCTCATCAACACCGGCACCCGCCTCGACGAGGACACCATCGAACGCATGAACGATGCCGTCGAAGACACTGGCCTGGGCCTCCAAGGCGTCTGGGAAGAAGCGATCAACTACTACTGCGATCGCCTGGACCCGGCCATCCCGGCGGAGCTGCCGCCGGGTACCGAGAAAGACCCCGTGCCCCGGCCCAGCGAGCCTGCGGCCGACCCGGACTCGCTCACGCTGATCACCGCGCGGCTCACGCCGAACACCCGCCGCCGTCTTCTCAGCGGCTGCCACCAGGAAAAGCTGGGCGGGCAGGAATTCATCCCGGCCGCGCTCAACGCGTGGTTCGACCACCTTAACGAATCGGACGCGACCTCCTGACGTGCCCCGGCGGCGGCTGACGATCCGGTGATCATCAGAAGTCGACCTGAACGCTTGTCTTCGTATGTCCTGTTCGCCTGCGTCACCTAAAGAGGTACAGGACTGATCTGACGGGCCGCTCGGTGTCGGGTCCTAGGCGGTGATCACGCCCGAACAAGGATGACGCCCGGGGGTGGAGGTTCTGCGCCTGGATTGTGCCGATCTTCATGAGGCATGAGGGCGATCAGTGAGGCGAGGACTCCCCCGAGCGCATGGGCCAAGCGCGAGTCCGCAGTGTCCTGGTGGAGCCGCTTGATCGCGGCCAGAACACAAACCGTCGCGTCGCAAAGATCGCGTCCAAGGGTGTCCGGCCGGTACCGAGCATGGCTGACCAGACGGGCGGCCGCTGTGATCTGTAGGACGACGATGGATCCGTCGGGGGATCCGTTGGACAGCCACTTGGGAAGCATGCGGATGGTCTCGGCCAGTACCGCTGTTGGATCGTCGGCGGGGTGATCGATACCGGCCAGGTTCTGTATTTCTTCGCGGAGAACCGTGAGAAGCCCGCGGCAGAGTGCTGTGCTTTCGGGGACGAGGTGGCATGACTGACGACGTAATGGCGCAGGAGGTCACGGCATGCAATCCCAAGACCCAGCCTGGTCGGGAGGTCCAGGTCTTCCCAACCACGCTGGGCCAGCACCATGTCCAGAGTCTTTCTAGAGGCGATGTCGCGGCGTAGTGGGCCGACGGTGAAATTCACAGCATGGGCGAGGTCGCGGACAAGGCCGAGGGGGTGTTCGAGGTCGAAGGCGTGGTCAAGGGCGCGAACGAGATCGCGGACGAGATCGCGGTCGAGGGCGTGGTCGAGGGCGCGAGCGAAGTCGCGGGCGTTGTCGCGGTCGCGGCCGAGGTCGCGGACAGGGCCGAGGTCGCGGACAGGGCCGAGGTCGAAGGCGTGGTCGAGAGCGCGGGCGAGGTCGAGGGCGAAGTCGTGATCGAGGGCGTGGTCGAGGGCGCGAGCGAAGTCGCGGGCGTTGTCGCGGTCGCGGTCGCGGCCGAGGTTGCGGACGAGATCGCGGACGAGATCGCGGACGCGTTCAAGGTCGCGGTCGAGCTCGTGGACGCGGTCGCGGGCGCGGACGAGGGCGAGGTCGAAGGCGCGGACGACATCGCGGGCGTGGACGAGGGCGAGGTCGAGGGCGAGGTCGAGGGCGCGGACGAGATCGCGCTCGTGGTCGAGAGAGCGGACGCGTTCGAGGTCGAGGTCGAGGACGAGGACGAGGTCGAGGTCGAGGACGAGGTCGAGGGCGAAGTCGAGGTCGAGGGCGAAGTCGTGATCGCGGGCGAGGGTGTGGGCGAGGTTGAGGAGCAGAACAAGGTCGAGGGTTTTGAGAAAGAAGCGTTCGATGGGGGCGCGGCTGTCGTGTTGTGGTTGGCCGAAGAGCTTGCGGAGGATGGCCACACTCGGGAGGGAGCTGAGGAAAAGCAGGAGGCCGATGTGCTCAGTGATGTGGTGCGGGCGGCTGGCGATCTGTTGGGCGGTGAGGAGGAACGGGTGGAAGTGGCCTGGCCGCAGGGTGAGGGCGGGCCGCTCGCCGGCGCCTCCGGCTGTCCAGAGGGCTGGGTATCGGGCATGGAAGGTGGCCAGGGCCTGGCGGGCCTCATCGGGGGTGGGGAGGCGGTAAGGGGTATCAGGGAGGATCTCGCTGAGCCAGGTGAGAAAGCCGGTGATGTCATCTGTCCAGGGACCGAGGTTGCGGATGTCGGGGGCGATGCCGCGGTCGGTGGTGTAGCGATTCCAAAGGTCCGCGGAAATGGAGTGGGCGCAGATGCGGGTGCCGGTGGTGAGGGGGAGGGTGTCGTGGAGGACCTGGGCGGCGGAGACGCCGTCTAGAAGGCGGGATTCCTCGGGGTCGGTAGGGACGATGGTCAGGAGTTGGTTGAGGCGTGCGCGGAGGTCGGGATCGAGGGTGCTGGGGGGCTCGGCGCAGGCGAAGGCGAGGCTGAGAGCGTGAACGGTGCGGGCGTCCAGACAGGCTTGCACGACCTCGGTGGCATCGGCGCCGACGGTCCACAGCAGGATGGTCTCGCGCCACCAGAGGGCGCTGACACTGTGGCGGAGGTGCTGGCGGCGGTCGTCGTTGCGAGCCGAGGCTGCGGCGAGGTATTCCTGCAAGGTGAGGTGGACGAATCCGTAGTGGTCATGACGATGTTCGATGAGGAGTCCGCTGTGCCGCACGTGCTCAAGAAACGTCTTGGGGGCCAGATCGGGAGCGGCGCGTTGTAACGTCTCGCGGATCACGTCGCAGGCCTCGCTGCTGGAGATGTCCCGCACGTGGCGACACATCATGTGCCAGGCGAGTTCCTGGATGATGTGTTCTTTCTGACTTCCGCTCAGAACAGTGTCGATCGGGTGGGTGACGCCTTTGTCCTCTTGGCGGCGGTGCAGGAGAACCTGACACATCTCGGCGTAGAGGGCGGCGCGGCCAGCAGGCAACTGGCCACGGTAGCGGTGCACGGTGGCGGTCATGGTCAGCAGCAGCGGGTTGGCTGCCAGGTCGTAGAGGGCGGGCTGGGCACTGATCCGGGCGAAGAGCGTGTCGGCGGCCTCGGCGGCGATCCGGTCGATCTCGGCCCGGTCGCCCTGTCGAGCGCGTCGTTCGATCGCCTGGTACCAGGCGTGCAGGAACTGCTTGATCTGATCGGTGGTGAACTGCTGGACCTGGAGGACCTCGGCGCTGGACAGCCGGTTGTCCTGGTAGCCGCGGGGGCGTGAGGTGATGACGAACGCGTTGTCGGGGTAGCGGGCGATCTGCTCCTCGATCCAGCGCACGACACGCTTGCGCTCGTGCTGGTCGGCGACCTCATCTAGCCCGTCCAGCAGCACCACGCACCGGCCTTTGTCCAGCTGCCGACCCACCCACGCGGCGGTGACCACACCGCGCAGGAACCGTGCCGTGACCGCTGCGTGCGCCAGCCCGGACGGCTCGCCTTCCTGGCCGGGGCCGAGGATCATCTCGGCGTGGTCGCGCAGATACAGCAGAACCGGCAACGGCCGTCGCCGCCAGAACCGGCGCTGCCACGGCCGCCACTCCCGCTCAGCCAGCTCCAGCGCGGTGTAGCGGGCCAACGTGGTCTTGCCCGACCCCGCGGCGCCCAGCACCGCGAGCACACGGCGCTTGGCCAGCAGCGGCCCCAACTGCGTCCGTTGCCCCACCGCCCGCTCCTCGCTGGCAGAAGACCCCCCGGTCGGCGTGGCTACCGCCTCGTTCGGGACGGCTTCGATCCGGTCGCCGCCGACGCCGCTGTCTACAGTGGTTTCCACGACAGGCCTCGGCTGCAAGACCACATCCACGTAGACCTGACGGGTGCGCAGCACGTATTCGGCCTGAGTGACCAGCCCGAGTGTCTCCATCTGCTCCGCCGAGGCCCGTACTCGCCGCCGGTACCGACGACGCGACATCCTCCCGATCACAGCAGACCTGTCTCCGGCAGGCTGGTCCCCGGCCGACCGGGTCTGCTCCCAAGCCACGGTCAGCAACAGCCCGAACAGGGTGAGACCGAACGCCCACGCCGCCCAGCCCAGCACCCACTTGTCGTCGTTGAGGATCTGGTTGGACGCCACTGCGCCGGCCATAAGCACCGACGCGACCACTACCGCCGCGCAAATGTACCTGACGATCCTCAACACCCGTCGCACACCGGCCTCCCTGCCGTGGTGAGCCCCTCCGGTAAACGCCACCCAACACCGGTCTCCCCCAGTCATCAGGTAAAGCTGCTCAATTGATACCGAGGCCGTGTGGAGCCCTACCGAGTGGCTTCGTGCGCCACTCAGTGAGCCGCTCAGCGATCCAGTTGGGCAGTTCGGCGATCGACCCGTCCCGCTCGATCATGTACTGCTTGCCGCCCACGACCGAGCCGGGGCCGATCACGTAGCCGCCCCAGCCGCCGCGACCCGGGCCGCGGGTGTCGATCCCGGTCCCGAGCGCGGTCCGACCACCGGAGACGCTGCCGATGGTGCAGCCTGCGGGAGCACGAAAGTACAGGTGCAGGCCCCCGTTGGTCGGCGTCCGCACGGTGAACGTGTCCGGCCACTCGATGCCAAGCACCTGACACCAGTTGCCCAGCATCACCCGGCCGTCCCCGCCGTCGTCCACATCGGGTCGAGCACGACGAGCTGGTTGGCCCAGCAGCCGATGCCGATGTTGTCGCCTGGCCGCCACTGCTTGCGCACGTCCTCTGTCGTGCGCAAGCAGTCGGCCTGCCAGCCCGGCCCGGCGGGGAGTCGGCCGCCACGCGGCAGCGAAAACACCGCGAGACCGCGCTCGATCAGCGGGAGCGGGTCGGGAGTCAGCAGATGCATCCAGCCTCATAGCCGACGAGCCCGGTGTCGCCACCGCACTCTTCGCAGACACCATCCTCGTCGTCCTCGTTGTCGCTCCACTCGCCGTGGCGCTAGCCCGAGCAACGCGTCTCGCAGCCGCATCCCTTCGTGCACTCGGGGCAAATCATGCCCATCGTCCAACCGCAGTCCTCGCAGAGGATCTGGTTGGCAGGGTCCGTCATGATGGCGACGGCTTCGAGCGGGGTTTCCTCACGCCCGTCGAGCCAGTCCACCAGCTCGTCCCGAACCTGCATGTAGGTCTTGCCGGGCCGGTGATCCTGCAACACGCGGGTGGCGTTCTTGAGGTCACGGTCGTAGGGCATGTCTCGCCTCATCCGGCAGGGCCGCCCACGCTCGACCCCGCCTGTCGAGACGCCTGCGCGGGCCACCGCGCGTAACGATCAGGGGAGGTCGCCTGCGGCAATCGCCGCTTTCCTCGCCCTCGGACGCCGTGATCCCCGCGTGGGCTGGGATTCCCGGCTCGGGTGGGTGGTTGGAGCGTCAGCCGCACTGGAATTTACACCAGCATCCCGACAAAAGCAGCGGCCCCGCAGGTTTCTGCGGGACCGCTCTGCTGACACGGAGGTCAGTGTTGTTCGATCGCCGCGATGACCGGGTCCACGATCCGGTTGAGCTCCTCGACCAGCACCGCCACGGCGTCGCGCGCCAGTGCGGGGGGCGTCATCGTAAGGGCCCGCGGGCGGACTCGGCAGGCGATCCATGGGCACCGGGAACAGCATGCGCGACGTGCACAGCAGGAACGGAGCCTTGGTCAGCTGCTCCCCGTACGGGCCCACGTACCGGCCATGATCCTGCTGCCAATCCCGCCAGTACATGCCGCCGACCCGCCACGAGTGTTCGTTCCGCAGCGCGGCCGGCCACCCCGTGGCCAGCTCGACGTTCGCGGTAAGGGAGCCGTCCCAGTCGTTGCGTTCCACCTGGGCGCTGATGACGCGGCGAAGGTAGCGGACGTAGCCCGGCGCCATGACCGGGCCGGTGCCGATCCGCCAGGCGAATGCCGCGAACTCTGCGCGCAGGTCCTCGCCCCACATCTCAGCGACGTGGCTGGCCCGGTCGCGGACGTAGGCGCCATAGCGGGAGACCCCGTCGCTGGCGCTCGTGCGGTCGTCTTCGTGAGCGATCCAGAAGGCGTGATCGGTCATGACTCTCCTTCGTGGCATCGTTGGCGAAACCGCCAACATAAATTGTTCATCTGCTCAGCTCCCCGCGCTCGGCCAGCCGCCACCGGGTGACCGGTCTCGGCACGCAGAACTCTCGGTCATCCCGGAAGCCCGGCAGCGACTCGACCAGGCCCTCCCTTTCCATCCGTGCCAGGGTGTGCCTCAGCCTTGTTGTCGTCGGCAGACCCAGCACGCGGCTCAGCTCGCCCTGCGTGAACAGCTTGTCCGGGTAGGTCTCCAGGTGAGCGAGCACGCGCGGCATCCTCTCCTCGTACGCACACAGCGACCGTGAGCGGCCTTCTATCGCGGCGAGGTGCCGGTAGACGCTGCGCTCGTCCACGCCGAGCCGGGCCGCAATGGTGGGGACGCCATGTTGAGAGGACAGGAGTTCGGCGATGCGCTCCCGGCGTTCCTTGGTTCGCTCCCACGTGGGCATGGCTATCTCGCCTCCTCCCCCTGCTCGCCGATCAGTGCGGCGGCCTTGGCCTCCTCCAGCGTGAGCCCGCCCACGTGCATCAGCTTGCTGATCAGGTCGTCGCGCTGCCCCTGCTCGATGATGAGAGCGTTGGCGCGGGCCTGAGCCTTCTCGACGGTCAGGCCCTCGGCCTGCATGAGCGCGCCGATCAGCCCGTTCATACCGTGGGCTGCGACCTCGGCTGCCGCCTCGACTGTCCACGGCATGCCGTCTGAAGTGGCGAAGGTGAGCACACGCATGTCGCGGGCGACGCTACGCGCGAGGTACTGGAGGATGTCGGCGGGCTCGACCGGCGGCACATCGACCTCGGCCGCCGCGGTGGTGTCGTTGAGCTGGGTCATCGGGGTTCTCCGTTTCTGAATTGCCGGGGGGTGTGGTCATGCGGAACGCTCTTTTGCGGGCTTACGGAAGGCGCCGCGGTTGCGGACGCGGGCGCAGACTCCGCCGTGGGGCCGGCCGCTCAGATCGGCGGGACGGACGTCTTTGCCCCACTGACGGGACGGCTCCTCGTCTTCGTGCCACAGCTCCAGGAAGTGTCGGCGAGCACGGGACAGCCGCGACCGATACGTGGCGAGCGAGATGCCCAGCGCCGCAGCGGTTTTTCCGTGGTCCTCGTAGACAGCGAGCGCGTGAAGAACCTCCCGCTGCCGGTCGGTCAGGGCGGCCAAGATCTGGTGCAGCGCCGCCCGTTCCACGATCCGGTCCTCATGCGTGTCGTGGGGGCCGCAGGTGACCCACCAGTACACGACGTAAGCCCGGATGTTGGCGCGGTGGCCGTGGTGCCGCATGTCCGCTTCGGTGTAGCGGCTCAGTGCCGCCGTGCCCTTCTGTACCAGGTCGCGCCAGGATGGCGGCTCATCATTGGCGGCGAGGTGCTCAGCGATGGCGGTCCATGCGATGTTGTAGCGTTCCTCGACGTCGGATGCCTTCCAGCGCATGCCGCCGTAGTCAAGCCGGACAGCCCCTCGGGCCATGCGGTCGATGTCGGCGATGGTGTAGCCGTGGAGGGTGTCCATCGCTCACCACCTGCCAGCCATCGCGGCGAGCAGCGTGTCCCCGTGACACCAGTCGCTCTCCTTGCACCAGCAGGCCACGTCCTGGTCGCCGATCTCCGCGAGCGCCCGATCGATCAGGTCAGGGTTGTCGCGGAGATGCTGCCGATACAGGACCTCGGAGTTCTTACGCCCATACACCTTGACGGGGAATGGGTTCGCGAACGGCGACTGCCGCAGGCCGGGGGCGCCGCGGCCGATGTAGACGGCTCCCTCGGGGACCTGGCCGTGGAACAGGTCCCCGGTGACCTTGACCCGCCTACCCACGGCCGACCGCCTTGTCCCGGATGTGCTGCGCCAGTTCCAGCATGGGGACGAAGCACTCGCAGTCCTCGCCCGCGACGCCATCGCACGCCTCGTGGTACTGGCCGTCCACCTGGATCCGGACTTGCTCCTTCCATGTCTGGGCGGAGCCCTTGAGCACGGCGGCGATCAACGGCCCTATCTCCGGGTCCGTGAGCGCCATCCAGATGGCGTCCACGCCTCCCAGGTAGGCGATGGCCACGCAGCCGTTCCGGCTGTGCACGTAGTTCCCTTGGCGGTTCCACGGGGTGTCGCTGGTGGCTGCTGCGGTCGCAAGCACGATCTCGGCTGCCGTCTCCATTTCCTCAGCGGGGGTTGGGTCAGGCATGGGAGTCCTCCAGCCATGCGTTGTCCCACGGAAGGCCCAGGTCATCAGCCGCGGTCAGCCCAGCGAACTCCGGGTCTTCGGCTCGCACCTGGTCGAAGTCGTAGCCGTGCTCCTTGTAGTAGGCCCTCACCCTCTCGACCACCTCTGCCGGAGTGACAGGCACGAGCAGGGTCGCATCGTCGGCCAGCCAGCGCGGGCCGTACTCGTCGAGCGGCCCGGACGCGTAGAAGACGCCGGACACGAACTCTCCTTGCCAGGTCGCGCGGCCAAGCAGCGGTCGGGGGGCGTTGACGACGGTCCAGCCGTGCTCGGTGATGGCGTCGGCATGCCCGGCGGGCCACCGCCCGGCGAGCACGAACCGGGTCTGCCGCAGAGTGATCTCAGGCATCGGGGTACTCCGTCCACGTCCGACCGTCCAGCTCGGCACCGGCATTGTGCTTGCCGACCCGCTCCATCACCTCGGCGTCGGGCTGGTCGATGTGCCAGCCCGGCCAGGGCGTGCCACGGTCACGGCCATCGAGCATGACGACGTGATGGCGGTCGTCAGTGGCGTAGGACGGCTGGGGCCGCCACTCACCCCATTGCTTCATGAAGTAGGGCACGCCCGCCGAAACGCACTGGTCGCGCAGGGACCGCACCCACGCCGGGTGCATCGGCCGCGCGCCGGGGCCAGACTCACCGCCGGCGACTACCCACAAGAGCGTCTCTCGCCCCGGACTATCCGCGAGATCGTCTGTTCCCGAACTCCGAACTCCGCAGCGAGGACACGCAGAAGCTCGCCGTCCGCCCGACGCGAGCAGATTTTCTGCACCTGCTCCGTCGTCAGCTTTGTGTTCGAGTTCAGCGGACCGAACTGGTCGAGCTTCCCCCGCCGGAGGATCGTGCGGGCGTGTTCTGCCTGCTCCACTGGCGTCGCTAACTCCAGGTTGGACGGGCGGTTGTCTGTCTTGATCCCGTTCATGTGGTTCACGGTGAGCCCGGCTGGAATCGGGCCGTTCAGATGAAGCCACACCAGCCGGTGCGCCATCGCGTGTATCCGCTTGCCCTCGAACATCACCCGCACTTGCAGGTATGTCCGCGTGTCGTGCTCCGCTCTGCGAGGAGTGCACGGGACCAGATGACTGCCCCCCGTCCATCGATTGCCGCGCCTGGCTGCCACTCGCCAGATCCGGCCCTGCGAGTCGATGGTCAGTTCCCCTGACTCCACGGCTCGATATACCTCGTGCTCCCTGTACATCGGCGCACCCACAGGTCTCCTCCTTCGGTAGCCATTGGGACAGGTCGATTGGGCCGAGGAGCGGTTCCGCCGAGACCCAGCGGACGGCGATATACGGGGTGGCCAGCAGCGTCGGGATGCGTAGATCGGCGGTGGCTTGATCCTCCACGGACACGCCGATCTGCACGTTCCGGAGGGGTCGGACCGGCATCCACTGCCCGTCCGCGCTGCTGCCCTCGGTCAGGTGCATCGGTGACGCCGACCGGTACTTGCCCTGGGCGCGGGCTGCGGTGATCTCCTTGCCCGCCTCGCCCACAGCCAGCCAGAAGTCGTCCGAGCTGAGCATCGCCCGCATGGGTCCAGGCCGCTTGGTCGGGATCATGTACGTGTGCTGGGGCGTCATCGCCATCACCGCGAATCCCTTCGCGACCAGTTCCATGGGCACGTCCTTGTGCCACAGGTCGGACAGGCTGTTCGCGAAGATGCGGATCGAGTCGCGCTTCTTCAGCGGCATGTCGAGCCGTTCCGGGTGCAGCACCACGCCGGTGGTGGCGCCGGGCTCGCTGCCGTTGAAGCGGCGGCCCGCGACGCGGAACGGCATCGTGCGCGGGAGGTAGCAGTTCCGGCAGCCCTCCGAGACGCGAGTGCAGCCGGTGACGAAGTTCCAGGTCGCGCCTTTGCGGCCGTCAGGGCCGAGTAGCCATTCGATGTCGCTTTTGTCACCCATGGTTGGGGGTCTCCTCGGTGGTGTGGTGGCGAACTTCGGTGTGAGGTCCTTCGGTGCCGGGGCCGTGCTCGGTTTCGTAGGCGTCGGCTGCGTCTTCGAGGCGTTTGGCCAGGTTGCGCAGGCTCGTGGGCACGTCGATGGGCTCGCTGTAATTGATGAGCCGGTCGGCGATGTACTGGACGGTGGTGTGGATGCGGATGCGGTCGAGCCGTCGCTCGGTCTCCGGTGTGATGTTGCTGGTCATCACGCACCTGCCTGCGGGCCGGTCTGAGCGTGCTCGCGCGCCCACTCCAACTGCGTGATGGTGGCGGAGTCAGGGGTGGATGAGCTCCACGGGTTTTCCCTCGCCGCGCCCAGGCATTCGCCGGGGTCGCTCACGATGTCGCCGACCTGTGCCCACCGCCAGCCCTGCCGGTGGCCGCGCGGCACGCGGGTGTAGCCGCAGTACCCGACGTCATCCGGGTTCGTGTCGCAGGTGGCGGACAGCACGACGACCAACGGGTCGGGGCCTTCCACGTGGTGGACGCGGACGGTGTAGGTGCGGCCGTCGTAGGGGACGCTGCGTTCCATTGGTTTCTCCTTGGTGGTGGGGTGGCCCCCGCCAGCCCGGTGGCCGGCGGGGGCTCGGGACGTGTTCAGTCGGCGGTGGTATTGGTCTGCTCGGCGAGCTGGGAGAGGACCGTACGGACGTTGCCCAGGCAGCCGACTCCGAAGTTTCGGATGTCCAACAGGTCCTCGTCGCTCCTCGCGGCAAGGGCACCGAGCGTACGGATGCCCTCGCGCATCAGGCCGTTGAAGGCGAGGGTTGTCAGGCCACGCAAGTCGTAGAGGCTGGTCTCGTCTGGCAGGCCGGTGGCCTTGACGAGTTCGTTGATGGTGCGGGTATCGGTGATCGACATAGTGTTCTCCCATAGCTTGGTGGAGTGGCGCCCGCGCGCCTTGGTGGTCAGCGGGTCCGGATTCAGCAGTCGTTGCGGGCGAAGTTGTGGAGGTCGTCGTCCACGGGTAGGTCGTCCAGGCCGAACTCGGCGCGCGTGCCCTTCCACGTGGCCGGATCTCCGGGGCTGGTCGGTATGCCGGGGGTGAGGGGGTTCTGGGACAGCCACATCCACAGGTCAGCGGAGACATCGCACAGGCCGCCCTCGACGTCTGCGTCGAGGTAGATCCGCGAGTCGCCGCAGTACACTGACGCGTCGCGCAGTTCCCACACGCACAGCAGGTAGCCGGGGGCAGTGTCGGTTAGTTCCCCGAGGACTCGGTTGATGAGGTCCTGGTCGTAGCCGTTGCTGAGGACTCCCGCCAGGTGGACGATCTCCTGGTGCCAGGGCGGCGCGGCTTTCAGGATGAGCGCGTATCGGCTGGCCTGCCTGGACAGTACGGTGCGGACGTTGTCGAGGCAGACGGCCCCGAAGTTCCGAATGTCGGTCAGGGTCAGGTTGTCGTGCTCGGCGAGCTGGTCGAGGGTGTGGATGTCGTCGCGCTTCATGCAGTTGTGGGCGCGGACGGTCAGGCCCTCGGGCAGGAGGAGGCTGATGTCGGTGTTGCCGGGCAGGCCGGTGGCTTTGACCAGGTCGTTGATGGTGCGGGTGTCGGCGGTGGTGTCGGTGATCGACATGGATTCTCCTTCGGGGTTGCTATTCGTTGGCGGAACCGCCAACGAGAGATCACGCGGCCAGATGGCGCGGTAGTTCCTCGCCGGTCAGCCACTCACGCAGCGCCGAGACCAGCAGTTCGGCCATGGGTGGCGTGACCGCGTTGCCGTACTGCCGCACCTTCTGCCGCTTGTTGCCGAGCACGATGTAGCCCCGCTTGAACGCCATGCCGCGGGCGACCTCGCCGGGGTCGAGGATGCGGAATCCGACCTCGTTGACGTCGATCTTGTCGGGGAGCGGCATCGTGGGGGTGGCGACGCCGTACCGGTCGATCGTGGTCAGCGTGCCAACGGGCTCGCTCGCGGGCCTGGCCACGCCGTTGTTGTAGTACGGCACGAGCAGAGCCTCCGGAGCGGTCGCCAGGAGGTTGTGGTTGCCTCCCGCCGAGAACGTACCGAGCGGCGCGTCGATCGAACGGGCGGTGTCCTTGCAACCGCCACCCCGCATCGGGACGATGAACGACGGCGGCACCGCCAGAGCGTGCGAGGCGCCCTCCGTCACGAGCGTAGCCAGCGGATCCCGGCGAGGGTCGATGTTCCGCACCCGGCCGGACCTCAGCAGCGTCAGGAACGGCTCCGGCGGGAACGCCACCCCCGTCTCTCGGCGACCGGTTGTCGTCCGTAGTGGTTCCGTCGCGGGAGCGGCCTTCTTCCCCTCGCGGCCCTCGGCTGGGACGACCAGCGGCGGCGGCACCGCCAACCCGTCATTCTCCCTGGTGGTCCGAGTCGGCATCGGCTCCGTCACCGGGGTCGCGTCCGTTCTCCAGGTACCGCCGGTCGGCACCAGCAACGGCGTCCAGAACGTATCGATGCCCACCTGGACACGGGCCACGGTCGCCGACGCGTAGGGTCGGAACTTCTTACCCGGCTTCCCCTCACCGATCTTGCGTGTGGGGAGGGAGAAGTCGATCGCTTCCCATGCGGGCAGAGCTGGCGGTTCGATGACCACGTTTCTGCATCGGCTGTTCGGGCATCGCCAGTTCCACTGGCTGCGGTAGGCCCCGGCCTCACGCTTCGGGTTCTTGAAGACCTGCATCGCGTAAACGACTTTGTCGCAGGTGGGGCAGTACGCCTGCGGCCTGAGCCACTTGTCGAAGTCGGGGTCGCGGCCCACGCTCGTGTGCCAGTACACGAAATACAGCCGGTCCCGTGACTGAGGCGCGGCGAGGGTCCGCACCGGCTGCGCATGCATCGAGTTGAGCCCGAAGGCGCGCGTCTTGTAGCCCATCCGGTGGAACCGCTCCCGGAAAGCGCGAAAGCCGTCCCAGTCGTACTCGGGGAGGACGTTCTCCATGACTCCGAACAGCACGATGTCGTGCGGGGACCGGCGCCGGGCGTAGCGACCCTCGACGTAGTCGGCAACCTGTTTGGTCAGGGCGCGGCTCTCCTCCTCCGCGAGTTCCTCCTCCATCTCCTCCTCGGTCTTCGGCAGATCGAACAGTTCGCCCTGCTGAGAGTGGAGGAATTTCTGCTTCTTGCCACGGGCGACGGACCACTTGGTGCATTCCGTCGAAGCCCAGTGGCCAACCGTCGTGGGCCAGTCGAACACTGGGGACTCGCGGATGTCGCCGTCCTCGTGGCGGGTGTTCGGGAAATTAGCACGGTGGCTGTCGAGGGCCAGTTTCCAGTGGTTCGCGGCCAGAGTGACCTCCACATCCGGGACCTCGTCGGCTCCCTGGGATGACCCGCCTGCACCGCAGAACCAATCGGTGAGGGTGACCACGTTGCTGTCGTGGATGTACATGTGGCGTCCTCCGGTCAGATGGCGAGTTCGAGCTGACGGGGGGCCATCAGGCCGTCCTGCCACAGCTTCGGGAACGAGGGGTTGGTCTTGTGGTGCGCCAGCGCGGGCGCGGCGGTCAGCAGGTGCTCGACGGTCGGGAAGTAGATGCCGCGCCGCCGCCACCACACCCGGTAGTGGCGGCCGTCCGTCTCCAGCCGCCGCCCTAGCAAGCCGGCCGCGCGCTCCAGCCGGGCGAGCATGTCGGCGCGGCTGCCGGTGACGAGCGGGCGCATGGACCGGGCCGGGCGCCCGCGCTTCATCGCGTCCCCCGGCTTGCTGCCGAACCCGCGGCGCACGTCGTACACCGCCCATTCGACGTCGTCGAGGTGGCGGTGGAACAGCTCCAGCAGGATGGGGCCGCCGGGCCAGGCTGCGATCAGGTCGTAGAGCTGCTTGCCCGCGATCAGTCCTTGCTTGGGGTTGCAGGCGACGGCCAGGTACTCCATCGTCAGCGCGTCCATGGCCTGGTGGGGGTGGGCGAGCAGGCGCGAGATGGTGCGCTCCCGGCCGCCCTTGGTGACGGAGAAAGCAAAAGGACACTCAACGCAGTGGCTGCGTTTCCACCGCACGCCCAGCCGGGCGTAGATGTATCGCTCGCAGGCGTCCCAGTCCCAGCCCCAGGCCACGAGCGGATAGAACGGGATCTTGTTGGGGAGGCCGAGCGCCAGATCCCCGGCCACGCGCTCGGGTTCGCTGGCGTCGTACCCCATGACGTGCACGTACGACTCGCCGCCGGTGAGAGCCGCGATGAACTGGTCGATGACCCAGGCTTTGAACTTCTGGCTGTGCTTACGCACCCCGCCGGACTGCGGCACGGTCGCAGTCGTCACCATCTCCTCCGACAGCGCGTACGCGCCGTTAGTAAGGCACAGGATCGGCTCGCGGGTGTCGTCCAGGACGACGATGCCGTCACGTTCGTAGTGGCCCGCGCGGGCGACCTGTACGGTGCGGACCCGGTGCTCGGCGAGCAGCGGGTAGACGTGCTGCTCGACCATGACGGCGGTGTCCAGAAACTCGTCACCCGTCTGCGCGGTGATCACGATGAGGTTGGACAGGTCAGTGGCCAACTCGGGCGGCCGGGTGCCGAGTTCCAGCAGTAAGCGGAGGAGAGCCGCTGTGCCGTTGGCGCCCATGCCGTAGGAGAAGACGACGTTCATCAGCCGTCAGTCCCGGCGTCGGGCAGCGGCAGGCCGAACACGATGACGCGCCCCAGGTCGGCCTGGTCGGGGCCGCCCCACGACACGAGCCGGATCTTCGGGTTGGTGAGGGCGAGGGAGATGCCGCGTGGTCCCTTCCGCGCTGACGTCTTCAGCTCGTACTCAGCCATCGGGAAGCGAACCGAGTACCACGGCGTCGCGGCCCGGCCGGACCGGATGATGGCGTCCGCGCTGGGCTCGGTCGGTTGCCCGCACCAGCAGGCGGCCGGACGGCTGCACTGGCGGCGCTGGGGTCGGGTCCGGTCGCGGTGGCGGGGTAGCCGGCCGGACAGCATGGGGCAGGCCCGGATGGCGTAGGCGGCGCACTGCGGGTGCTGGGCGGGTTCGGGGCCGTAACCAGCGCCGAAGTCCTGCGGCCGGGCCATCAAAACCGCAGTGTCGGTGAGCCGCTGGGCGCATAGCTGGCAGCGTTTTTCGAGGAGGCATTCGGCCACCCGGTCGTGGTCGATCTGCCCGAACTCGGGAGTGCCGTCCGCGTGCCGGAGGGCGATGTACGGGATGACCATCCCGTTGTGAGTGGGGGCGTAGGCGAACTGGATGGGGATCGCAGCGTTGGCCACTGCCGTTCCTCCCTGACTGGTGGTGGTTTAGGAGTGATGGCCCCGCCCGCGCTGGCGAGCGTGGCCGTACGATCGGATGCGTGGATGAGCAGGTATGGACGGTCGCCTGGTGGGGCGACGGATGGGGTGTGTGGCCTGGCAACGAGCCAAATCGCGCCGCCCCACCCGCCTACGCCACCGGCAACATCACCCACGCCGCAGCTGAAGCGGCATCGCACTGGGCAGTCGGCGTCGTGCCGCCGCATCCTCGGCTGCGGGTGCGCTGCCCGTACGCCGGCGACCCGGACGGCGAGGCCGTTTTCCGCGCCCGCGCCGCTCGTCGCCGCTGGTGGCGCCGCTAGTAGGAGGCGATGTTGCGCGGATTTTCACAGTTGATCCGCGCGGACTCCTCGACCGATGCCCGGTACTCCTTGCCGGTGTCGAACGTGCCCGCCACGCCGACCTTGGCGCGATAACGGCCCGACAGGCACGGGTGGTGAGTCAGCACGTACCGGTGATCCGGGGCCACGTTGGGGAATCTCTCGCTGTTGATAGCCAGCCAGGGAGCCCCGAGCGTCTCCCGGTACTCCAGGTCGATGGACAGCAGTTGGGTGGCGACGCCGGACGGGGTGCTGCATTCTTCGTTGACCAGGACGCGGACGCGCGGCTCGGCCGATCCGATCCGGACGGCCTCGACGTGGACGTACCGGTTACAACCCAGCGCTCCGGGCTTGTAGGGGTCGGTGGTGGTGCCCTTGGCGCCGCATCCTGTGGGCTGGGTGGCGATGAGTGCCGCCACGGCGAGTGCTGCGAGTCTCACGGTGATTGCTCCCTTGTGGGTGAATGTCCCCGCCCGCGTCGGCGGGCGGGGCCGTACGATCGGTGGTGGCGCGAGCCCGGTAGGAACGGGCTCGCGCTCTACAGTTCGGTCGGGTTGGCGGCCTGGTGGCGGTGCCCAGCCGCCCGCAGCTGGGCCTGCTCTCGCCGTGCGGCCAGATCGCGCTCCTGCTCGGCGAGCCGTTCGGCCTCGTGCTCCGCCTCACGGGCACGCCGCGCCTCGCGCTTGCGGAACGCGGCCTCCTCGATGGCGTCCACCTCGACCAGCCCGCGGTAGTGGTCGAGAAGCTGGCGGACGATCTGAGCCATGTACTCGGCGCTTGCCTCAGGCACTCGCTCGCGGCCCTCACGCCAGGCGTGCAGGCGAGCCCGCTCGTCGTGCGGGTAAACGATCGAGAAGCCCGCGAACTTGATGGTGTTGTGCAGGACCGGTGCGTGCGGGCCGGCCGCGGTGTAGCCGCTGTCCCAGCTCGCTCGCCTGCCCTGCTCCGAGTCGGGGGGCACGTCGTCGCCGTACTGCACGTGGACTGGAGCTTCGCCGCCGGTGTCGGGGCGGTGCTCGTAAGGGCTGACCCAGATGACGCCGAGTCCGGCGATGGCGTAGCGGACGCCTGGCCGGTCCAGGTCGATGGTGTGTATGAACCGGTAACGGCGTGTTTTCGCCTTGCGCCCCTTTGCTGCGCGCTTGATGGTGGCGATGGTCTCCCAGCGGACGCCGGGAGTCTCGTAGGGGTCTCCGTAGCGGTCTTGCATCGGGTCCGTCCCCAGCACGGTCAGCTGGGAGGAGTCGAACCCGCCGACCTGCTTGAGCGCCGCGTTGAGCGCTTCCGCCACCTCCTCCCGCGTCGGTGGCGCCCCGGCCTGCGGCTGCATCACCGCGCACCAGTCCGGGCAGCGTTCGCCCTCTGGGCCGTTGCAGAAGGTGCATGGCCCGTTCTTCGGCACCGTGGCCTGCGCCGGGAACACGTCGTCGACAGGCCAGATCTTGTAGGCGTCCTCCACCTCCTCGACCTGGCCCGTCTGCTTGTTCTCGACCTCCTTGGTGAACGTCCGCTCGACCTTCGGCGCGATGATCCACACAGCAGCGTCGGGATCGACGGCGCGGCCGTAGCCGCCCCAGAAGAACCGGGGCTGCACATGCGCCGCCTCCGGGTTCTGCCCGTAGAGGCGCATGCAGTTGCGGATGGAGTACGGGTTCATGCGGGCGCAGAAGGCGCGGAATCCGTCGATCGCCTCTGGGTTGTCCCGGAGCAGCATCGCGATCCGCATCTCGGCTTCGTACGCGCGGGCGCGGCCAGCGTCCTTCTTGGCCTTCCATGCGGCAAGTTCTTCGTCGGTCATGTCGGTTCTCGACACGGGTCTTCCTCTCTGGGTGGTGGTGGGGTGGCTGGCCCGCGCCGTGCGGGCCAGCCGGAGGGATTAGATGGCGGTTCCGCCAACAGAAGGCAGGCGCGGGCCAAAGCGGCGGTTGATGAGCTCCTCCAGGAAGGGCCTCGTGTTCAAGCCCGCGAACAGCTCGTGGGTGACATCGAGCAGACCAAGCAGACGTTCCGCCCGGTAGCCCACGTGGATCACCCGCTTGCCGAACGCCTCCTCGATGGCCGACTCCGGGTCGTCGTCCTCGGCGACCAGGTACTCCCACACGCTGTAGTCCGTGTCCTCGTCCGCGTTGGGGTCGATGGGCTTGCCGTCGATGAACATGCCTTCGGGGCGGATGGTCACCAGCCACGTGCCGTCGTTGTCGAGGGCGAGGTGGCCCGCGTAGCAGCAGCCGGTCCCGCACTCGGTGCGGAATGCGGCCTGGTCCCAGCCGAGCGCCGGGTCGGGGGCTTCGTCGGCGGCGGTGATGCGGTCGAAGGCCCGCCAGGCGCGCTCGCGGTAGAGGTCCGGCGGTGTGGTGGACGTGGTCATGTGCTTCCTTCCGATCAGAGGGGTCTATGGGTGGCGGACTGCATGGTGGCGTACGTGGATCGCCGCGATGCCGCGCACGCGCTCCACCAGCTCTGGCGGGTCGTTCTCGTTGGCGAGCAGGTAGTCCAGTACCTGGCCCTCCAGCGCCTCAACGTCGGCGGCGGTGACCGGGGTCCCGGCGATCAGCAGCAGGTCGGAGTCGGTGATTTCCACCAGCCACTCCCGGCCCGCTGCGACGGCCAGGCGCCGCCGCTCGGTGAGATCTTCCGTGGTCATGACGGGTGCGTCTGGCCGGCGGGGCGGGGGCCGATCTGCTTCGTGATGAGCCACTTCAGGTCGTCGAGGGTGTTCTGGGGGGCGAACAGGCCGCCGTCGTCGGCATGGAACCCGTAGGGGTCCAGCCCGATCAGCATGGCGGCGACGTATTTGACGTGGATTACCTGCTTGCCGTGCTGCTCCGTGATGGCGTGCTCCGGGTCGCCGGGGGCCGCCACCAGGTACTCGTCGTACACGTGGTCGTCGGAAACTGGGGTTCCGTCGATGATCGGCAGTCCGGCGTCGTTGTAGTCCAGCAGCCACGGTCGGTCGTTGGACATGACGAGCAGCCCGGCGTAGCAGCAAGCGGTCCCGCACCGGTGACGGTAGTACGCCTGGTCCCACTCAGGGCCGTCGCGCTCCTCGTCGGCGGCCAGGTCGTAGGCACGCCAGGCGCGCTGCCGGTATAGGTCGCTCTGTTCGGGGGTGACGGAGGGTGTGGTCATGATCTCCTCTTTCTGTTGGCGGTTCCGCCAACTTGATACGGTGCGGGCCGCCACGCTGCGGCGGCTTCCTCAATGAGGGCGTACAGTTCATCGTCCGCCGACTCGGGGAACGAGTCCGCCCATTCGGCGACACGCATGTACGCCAGGCGCCGATCGTCGCGCCCGGCCTTGATCTCGGGCTTGGACCGGGGCAGCCGGTGGTAGGTCACGAGCCATTCGATGGCCTCGCGGACGAGCGGGTCGCGGCCGATCGGCACTCCGGCTATGAACACGTCCCCGCCGATCACGCCAATCGCGGCGACGGGGCAGTAGCCGTGGCCGGTGGTCAGGCGGCCGATGAGGAAGTCGCCGCGCACCCGCCATGTCCGGCGCATGAGTTCGACGGCGTCGCGGATCAGGTCAGCCGGGGTCGGCTGGACCGCGAGGGTAAGCAGGTCCGTCATCCTCGCTCAGCGCTCCCAGCGTGAAGAGGACTTCGCCTGCTCGGCGTGCTCACGGTAGTAGAACCAACCGCAGTCGTCGTGGTAGAAGCCGACCTCCAGCATCGAGTACCTGGTGATCGGGTAGCCGGGGTCCGCCGGGTGGTGGATGGCCGGGGACAGGTCACCGTTGCCTCGGTCGCGGATCTCGACAGTGAGCCGGTAACCGGCGAACCCTTCGGTGAGGCCCGCTTCGGTGCCCTTGCCGCGCACGATGACGGTGTCGCCCCCGTGCACGTACACCTTGGTCAGGTCGGTCATGCGTTCCTCCGCTCGTTGTCGGCCGCCATCGCGGCGGCCGGGGTGGGGATCTCGTGCAGGACCCGGACGACGGTCAGCCGCCGGTCTCCGTGCTCCGCGTGGTAGCCGCACAGCACCGTCCGCTCCGTGGGCGCGCTGTCGTCCTTGGTGTAGGTGCGGGTGAGGCACATCAGGGCGCCGTGGTCTTCGCACTGCCACCCCTTGCACGACGGCGACTCGCTGGCGGTCCCCGGCAGGGACCGGAAGGGGATGGCGCTGGCCGGGAACGGGTCGCCGTCCACACCGTCGTCGTACACGACCTGGAGCCGGAACTTCCACGGGCCGGCGGCGGGGTGCCGCTCCTCCAGCTTGAACCCGACGACGGTCCCGACCCGGCCGCCCACGGTGACGCGGTCACCGACCGCGTGCAGGGCCATCAGGTCTTGGCTGCACTTCATCCACTGATCGACCGCTGGCACGGGGATGGTGTCGTACTCGGCGCGGCCGGGAGACAGCAGCCCGGCGCTGATCGGGGTGTCGCCGCTGTAGAGGACGAGGATCGACCACCGTTCGCGCGTGAGCGTGACGGCAGGCTGGGCGCGATCGCCGCCGCAGGTGAGGTTCCACCCGGCCAGGAGTGCTTTCGTGGTCAGTAAGTCCTGGTGGCGGCTCATGCGGACCTCCGATCCGGCGAGGGGCGGACAGTCACCTTGAAGCCGCCGATGCCGGTGACGAGCCGCTCTGCCTGCTCGGGCATCGTCTGCGGCCGGGTGGGGTCGCTGCTGGAGTAGAACGGCACGGCCACCTGGCCGGGCTTGAAAGTGATCGGCTCGACGGCGGCGCTGATCGTCCAGGTGAACCGCATGTCGGCGTTGAACTCGTTGACGAGGTCGATACAGTCTCCGGGGACGAGATCGGCCCAGGTGGGTTCGACTGGTAACGGCGGGTAGGTCATCGTTCCTCTTCCTCGGTGGTGGTGGCGTGTGCTGACGGTGGCGCGTCACTGCCAGAGTCAGATGTCGCGCGGATAGTCGCCTTCGCCGTGACCGTCCGCCCGGTAGTGGTCGTAGAAGTTGCGGTCGTGGTAGTCGGTGAGCAGGTCGGATCCGTCGTAGTTGTACGCCCAGGTGATCTCCTTGAGGGCGTCCCGCAGCGCCGTGAGCTGCGGGCCCGGCGCCCGCCACTTCATGGACGGGTCATACGGGTCTGGCCGGTCGGTCCACCAGTCAGCGGGGACGCCTTTGATGGTGATGTCGATCGACCGGGTGAAGCTGCTGTCTTCCTTCCGGACGAAGAACTTGATGGACGCGGGCGCGGCGCCGATCGGGTCCGGAATTTCCACGTCGCCCGGCCTGGCCGGCTGCCGCCCTAGTTTGCGCAGCAGGGCAATGTCGGCGCGGATCAGCTTCGTCAGCTCGGCGGACGGGATATAGCGGCCCGTGTACTTGGAGCCGTAAGCGCGCCTGTCGAGCCGGTAGTACGGCTGCCACTCGGGGGCGTTCTCGCTGGTGTTCAGCCCGTCTTTCGCTGCGCGGCGCTTGAGTCGTTCGAGGAGGCGGCGGGCGGCGTCGCGCTCCCCTTCCGGGGTGGTGTCGCGTGCGGCGAGTTCAGCGTAGGCGGCGATCCGCTCAGCGAGGTTCACTCGCTCCGCCCCTCGTCGTCACTCCTATCGACGACGTCCCATCCCCACGAGCGCGCCAGATCGGCGAACGCGTGGAGCCTGGCGGCGTGCCGGGGGTCGGCCTTTTCGCTGTCCGGCCAGGTGATGTGGAGCCGCATCCCCGCCCCGGCAGGACCGTCCGGGTCGGCAGGCACGTCCAGCGTGCCTTTCCACGAACTGCGCCCGCAGAGGGTTAACCGCCACACACCGTCCAGTGGCTCATCTGGGATGACGACGCTGACTCCGGCCTCGGCGATCCGGGCGGCGATGGCTTCGGCGTTTGCGCGGCCGTTCATGCGTCGCTGCCGTTCGGGATCAGGTCCACGACCGCGATCGTGGTGTTGTCCTGGCGGCCACGACCCTGCGCGGCGATCTCCATCAGCCGGGCCAGCACGTGCTCGCCGTCCAGGCGGGGCTCGGCCACCTGGGCGAGCGTCGGCAGCATCGCCGCCACGTGGTCGCCGACCCGCTCCCACAGCGGCAGGTGCGCGGTGACGCCGTCGCTGGCGACGATGACCCGCGTGAACGAGTCGAAGTCGGCGGCCCGGATGTGCGGCCATGGCCCGTTGTGAGCTTCCCTGTGCGGCTCGGCCACGTTGCACGGCGTCTGGCACGGGTGACACGACGGCACGGTCAGGCCGACCACCTCCCCAGCGGCGGTGACGCCCCACCCCGGCGAGTCCCCGACCCACACGAGCCGCAGCCCAGTGGTGGCGATGGTGAGGATGGTCGCCGTCGTGATTCCCTCCTGAAGCTCGGGCGCGTAGTGGTTGCGGTCGCCCACGTACGTGTCTGCCGATCCCAGCCCCATGGTGGGGTCGCCGGTCGATGCGGCGACCGCTGCGCCGACCTGGGCGGCGATCTGCGCGCACTCAGCGGCGTCGCTGTCGTCGCCCGCGCCGTCTGCGACGGCGACCGCCAGAGCGCGGGCGCCGTCGCAGACGCTGATGTGGTCGGCTTGGGTGTATCGGCCGCCGATGACGCTGGCGTGGTGGATGCGGGCCAGGTTGGTCAGAGTGTGGGTGATCATTTCGGGAATCTCCTCGTGATCGGGTTCAGGCGAGGTCCACAGGGTTTGGCAGTCGGGCTGATGCAGCCCACCCGCCGGTGCCCCGCACTCCGGAGCGGGGCAGTCGGTGGCGGCACGCAGCGGGTCCACTGCGGCGGCATCCTCCGCCAGGGCGGCGTGGTCTTCGAGGTCGTACGGCAGGTCACGGTCCATGTCCGCTCCTCCGTCAGAACGTGATCAGGTTGTTCGCGCCATGGTTGTCGCCCTTTTGGTGAGGGCAGCGTCCGTAGTGGCCGAGAGCCTGGTTGCAGTTGTGGCAGAGCACTCGATAGCCGGGAGGCAATCCCTGCTTGACCAGCCACTGATAGAACGAGGTTCCATTGCCTGCGTGACCGAGCGACCGTCGATGCTTGCCCCCGCCACCATGAATGTGATCGATGGCGAGAAAGGGGGTCCGGTCTTCGCCACAGCACGCATGACCCGCCGTAATGATCGAGGACCTTTCTCCGAAGCCGAGCACGGCTACGCGCTGCGCTGGCCTGCTTTGCCCCGGGGTTCTTCTCGACCCAGCGCTGAAAGTTCTCCCTCCGGCACTGCTTGCAGTAGGGGTCGGGGCGCTGATCCTTCTTGCTACGGCGATGGAACTCAGTGAGCGGCTTTTCCACCCTGCAACGGCGGCATCGCCGTAGGCTCGGAGGCTCATCGCCCTCACCCGAACTGGATGACGTTGTTAACGCCATGGTTTTCTCCTAGACAGGGGCAGTCGCAGGCCGGGCCGGTCGCTCCCATGCACCGGCCGTCGCACACCTTCGCCGGGTTGACCCGGGGCGTGTTGAGCTGTCGCCACCTCAGCAGGCAGTCGTGAGCGGGGCAGCGCGGCCGGGTGTCGGGCAGGTCGGCGGACCACAGCTTCCCGTCGTCGTACAGGTAGTCCAGGACGGTCCACCACTGGTACCAGCCGCCATCGCCGACGCCTTCACGCCGGAAGACGGGCGACAGTCTGACCCCGCCCACCACGTGCCGGTCGTGGTGCTCGAACGCTGGCGCGTTCACGACGGTGCGGTGATTGCACTGCTTGACGGGGCAGTAACCGAACATGCGCGTCGGCGGTCGGCGGTCGTCGTGTAGTCGGCGGTCACAGCGCGTCCTGCGCGGCGTACCACTCCTTGTCGGAGTTGACGACGAGGGTGCAGCCGCCGGTGCCTTCGGTGCAGCGGGACTGGCCCGGCTTGAGGCCGACCTGCTCGGGGTAGACGGGCGGGTCGCGGTACTCCACACCCGAACTGTGCGTGCAGATCCCCCGCTGGCGGAGGGCGTGCAGGTAGTTGCCGCGCCGCTCCATCTCGGCCATCTCCAGGTCGGCGTCCATCCGCTGAGTCTCGATGGCCTCGTAGTCGGTGCCGGGGTCGTCGTCGTAGTACATGGCTGGTCTCCCGTCGCGTCGTGCGGTGATCGGATTGGGGGTTGCGGTTGGGCCCGCGCGGTGCGTTATCGTGGGAGACATGCGACGATCTCCCTCTTGGTGGTGGGGGTTCAAAAGCTGGTAGGTGAGCCGGATCCCTTGTGGCGAGGGGTCCGGCTCAACACGTTTCCGGAGAGGCTTCGTTGGCGGTATCGCCAACGAGCTACCCCGCGTACACGTCGTACTGGCGGGCCAAGCTCGCGATGTGGTCGAGCATCGCGTGGACGTTGTCCTCGCCCAGCACCCCGACGTAGTCGAACCCCTCCCCCCGACTTGATGCCGACCGTCTCGGCGACCCAGCCATCCGCCGACGTGCGCACATCGGCGGCGACCTTGGGCAGTAACTCGTGGAAGTCGATCCCCGCCACCGGCGCCATCACGGAGGCGATGCCGACCGCGACCGCGTCCAGGACATGCTCGGGGCGGGCGCCGGCGGCCCGCGCGTCGGCGAGGATCTGCGAGGGGCAGATGAAGCCGATCTGCTCGGCGGGGATGGCGGTGAAGTGCTGGAGCAGCGCTTTGGCCGTGTCCCCTGGCAGTTCGTCGAGCATCTGCCCGACACGCAATGCCTCGGCCGTCTCGGCGGGCAGCTCGTCGGACACCTGCTCGACGGCCCGGCTGAGGCTGGTGTTGCCGGGAAGCCAGCCCCGCTCACGCGCGTCGTCGAGCACGTCCTGGAACGTCTCGGCGACGATCGAGGAGACGGGGATACCCTCGGGGTCCACCACGGTCATCTCGTGGCGGCCGGGGTAGGCGCGGATCCTCTTCTCTGCGGCGGCGCTGATGTGCTGGCCGAGTCGGACGCTCACGGGCAGAGGACCGTCAGCGGCGGCCTGCTCGTACAGGGTGCCGTCGAGGAGAGCGCTCTCGATGGCGCGGTAGGTGTGCGCGGCCCGCTCGTACCAGGTGTCGGCGGTGGCGGCGGTGAGGAGCCGGAGGGCGTGCGCGCGGACGGCGGCGGTGGGGATGAGGGGGTGGTGGTGATCCTGGACCTCGATGATGAGGGCGTCGGCGACTTGCTGGATCTGCTGGGCGGGGGTGGCTCCTTCGGCTTCGGCCTGTTCGCCGATTTCGGCGGGGGCGGTGCAGTCGCCTGCGATGTGGTACTCGGGGGTGGACAGGTTCACGGGGTCTCCTTGATGGGGCGTTTTACCTGGTCACTGCCTTTTTGATCTTGCGTGCTGCCACTTCAAGTCTACCTCTTTACGCACGTATATATATGTAAGGGATCGGCGCAGTTCAGTGCCGTTTGACTCCTTAACGATCTTGTCTGTATGCGATCCTGAGCCAAGATCATCATTGGCGGAACCGACAACACCAGACGACGGCCGTTCGCCTGCGAGCGGCCACCATGAAGACCATTCTTGACGTGCTGGCACGACCGCGCCGACGCGCGCAACCATCCCGCTGGGAAGCCGGGCGAGCCCCGCGCCTTTACTAGGTAGATCTGATCTTGTCGCGCGACATAAGTGGGTCATCTCCAGACGTTCCAGGTGACGCCACAGTCCGGCTCCAGGCACGCGTAGGTCTCGCTGATGGCCTCCAGGTCGGCGACCGCGTGCCTGCCTACTATCTGGTTCCGCTCGCTGCCACACCCTTCGCACGACACGGCAGCGGCCTCCTCCTCGGCCGCGCGAACCGTGCTGGGGTTCCTGCTCACTAGGCCACCACCCGCACGCCCGCCGACGCCAGCGCCGTCAGCTCGGCCGCCGACAGCATCGCGCCCTCCTGCACGAACACCACCCGCACGCCGAGCTCCTCCAGCGCGCCCGACGACATCGTGTGCGTCTCGGCCAGCGACAGCGGCAGCCCGGCGCTCTCCGCCATGACGTCCGTCACCTGCCGCCACTGCCCGTCCGTCAGCGTCCCGGCCCGGAACGCCTCCACGGGCACGCCGGCCAGCGTCGCGATCAGCCAGAGCCGGAAGTCGTTCAGCGGGGTGGGCGTCACCAGGCACGCCGAGGTGCCTTCCGCCCCGGCCGCCAGCCAGGCGTCCACCATCGCGTCACCCGTCGCCGCCGGTGACGCCGTCTGCATGTTCTCCAGCATGTTCATCGTGGCGTTCTCCTTCTGTCTCGTTGATCGATTCAGGGGTCTCATGCTCGGCCCCTGGCGTGAGCGGGAAGCGTGCTTACTCGGCCGCTCGCAGCCGGGGTTGGTGAACCTCCGTCATCACCCGGCCGGACTTGGTCACGCATGGGCGGCCGGGTACCGCTCGGCACGTCGAGCACGCCTGCCGGTACGCGGCGACCAGACGTTCGCGCTGCTCGCGTGTGGAGCTCGACCTCCAGACACGAGAGGACACGTACGGCTCGGCCTGGGCCGCGCTCCTAACTCCGTCCAGATAGGGGATGCTGTCCTCGCTGCGGTGCCGCGACCCCGCCAGGGCCAGCAGCTGGTGCAAGGTGAGCACCGCGCCAGGCTCGGCCGCGTCACCCCACGGCATCCCGTCGTGAAGGGTACGCGCCACCGGCTGGCCCTCCCGGATCACCCGGTCGGCCTTGCTGATCTGGTCGGCGAACGTCTCCAGGAGCTGCGCGGACTCCTCCACCTTGTAGCAGACCGGGCCCAGCTCCAGCGGGGAGGTGACCACCTCGGCTTGTAGTACCAGCTCACGCAGCCCGACTGCCGCCATCATCAGGTTGCTGGCCAGGTCGGGCAGGTTGGTTGCTGTCATGCTCTCGCTCATTGTGCGCTCCTTCACCGTCTCGTTGCCGGTCAGCGCGGTCGGCCTTCTCCTGCCGCGCCCGGTCTCGTGCTCGGGCCAGCGACGTGGCCCGCCGCAGCGCCTCCTTGGCCGCCTCGATCTCCGCCTGCCTCGGTTCGACCACCGCCTCGGGTTCCGTCACCCACTCGGCTCGTGCCAGGGACTCATCGGCCTCCAGGTCAGCCCGCATCCACCGCCACGGATCGCTAGGCCGCGACGTACGACGACGCCTGGCGGCCTCCTGCTCACGCTCCCGCATCGCGCGAGCCGCCCCCGGCACGAGGCTGCCAGCCGCTCACGCGCCAGCTCCGACCACTCGCGGGCATCCGCCATCACGACGCCCTCCCCGACCGCCGGACGACGAGCATCTCCAGTTCGGCCGCGTCCCGTACGCGACGGCGCTCCATCTCCGCCCGCACCCGCCGAAACTCCTCGTTCGGCCCCACCGCACGCCCGGCGGGCGCCACCACGGTCTCGAAACCCGCCACCGCGGCGTCCTCGGCGTGCGTGGCCGGGCGCGGCGAGTCCAGCCAGCCGACCGCCGACCGCATCCTCTCCCACTCCCGGCGCCGGGCCTCCTGCTCAGCACGACGCCGAGCGTCGGCCGCCGCGCGACGCTGCGACGGCAGCGGCAGCACCTGGCCGTCCGCCCCGATCCACGCCGACAGCCGGTGCCGCACCCAA
Source organism: Nonomuraea sp. NPDC049141 (assembly GCF_040648415.1). NCBI lineage: Bacteria > Bacillati > Actinomycetota > Actinomycetes > Streptosporangiales > Streptosporangiaceae > Nonomuraea > Nonomuraea sp. NPDC049141. The sequence continues at coordinate 619,084 of NZ_JBEZDR010000004.1, read as the reverse complement.
CCCGCCGGGTGCCGGATCTCCCGCGCGCTCTGCCACGCGTAGGTCCACCGGCTGTCGTCCTCGCGCACGTCGAGCCCGTGCAGCACGTCCGCCGCCGTCCCCCCGGCGTCGATGATGGGTTTGAGCAGCCAGCGCAGATACCACGGGGTCATCAGCCGCAGGACGGGTGACTCCTGCCGGAGCCGCTCGCACATCGAAAGTCGATCACGTTTGGTCCGTGGCGTCGCGTGCAGGCCCCATGTCGGCGAAATACGTGGCCTGCCTGGTCTGCTTGGTGATCTTCTCTCGCGCGCGTGCGTGGGATAGTCGGTTTCTTCCCTACGGGAAGAAACCGTTAGGGGTTCACTTGTCTGTTCGCGCTGGTCAGAGGCTTGACCTTGGCTTTCTTGATCACGCTTGTGGTGGTCGTACACGCGGCGGTTCCTCACGGATCGGCGCGGCACGCACAGCACCCACACCGCCGCGCGATTGCCCAGCGTTTCGGACGCGCGGCCCTGCTGGACCACGCCGAGCCAACCTCGCTCCCGCAGCCAGCGCACCCACCGCTTCACAGTCGGCTTGGACAGGCCGGTCCGTTTAACGATGCCGTCGATGGTGGGGCGGGAGGTCTTGGTCTCCCAGTTCATGTGCCAGACGATGTCCCTGGCGACAAGCATGAGGTTGGCGTAGCCGTCACAGCGCAAGTCCAGGACGTCGGCGTCCTCTTTGAGGGTGCGCAGGAAGGTGCGCTGATCCGGGGTGCGGCACATCCGGCGCGGCACGCTGGCCAGGATGACCGCCTTCGACGGCGGCACGAGCATGTCGGGCAGGTCCGACATGCCGGTGACGCGCCGCCAGGTGTGTGTGCTCTCCCCCACGGGCGCGGGCCGATCTGGTGTGTCGCGCTGGAGCTGTCGTGATCGGCCCGCGCCGGCCGCCATCACCGCCCCGCACCCATAGACGCGGGCGTCAAGATCATTCCGCAGGCATTCCGCAACCAGCGGCACGCACAGGCACCGACTGGCACACGTTGGCATACGCCAAACGTGGACGGGCTGCCGTTACCGCAGGCCAGGTGGGCGATTCTGACTGGTGCGGCGGGTACACACGACGTGATCAAACCCCACACCAGCCGGATAGTCTGTACCAGTGGCTCTGGAGGAAGAGCTGGCGGGGATCGCCGGCGCTTATGGCGGCAGGGGCGACCTCGTGCGTCACCCGACGCGTACGGACGTGGTGGTTCTGCGCCGGGGCGAGGTGGTGGTGAAGGCGCACTCGGTGCGCGACCAGGTGGAGTCGCTTCGGCCGAGGCTGCGCGCGGCCGCGTCGGCGGCGTTGAGCGGCCTGATGCTGGCGCCGCTGGACCCCGAGGTGCTGACGGTGGCGGGCCGCGCCGTCACAGTGTGGCCCGCGGGCCGTCCGGTATCCCAGGACGACCCCGACGCCGCGCCCTGGGAAGAGGGCGCCAGGCTGCTCGCCCGGCTGCACGCCGTACCCCTGACGTTCTTACCGGCGCTGCCCGCGGCGGGAGGGCCGGCGCGGGCCGCCCGGGCGGTGCGGCGGATGCCCGGCGACGGTCCCGTCGAGCAGCTCATACGGCGAGCGTTCAGTGAGCTTCCCGAGCCCGAGCCGGGGCCGGGGCTGCTCACCCACGGCGACTGGCACCTGGGTCAGCTCGTCTGCCGCGACCGCTGGTTACTCATCGACGTCGATGACCTCGGCGTCGGCGACCCCGCCTGGGACCTGGCCAGACCGGCCGCCTGGTACGCCGCGGGGCTGCTCGACCCGGTCATCTGGGACCGGTTCCTCGGCGCCTATCTCGCCTCCGGCGGGCCCGCGCTCGGCCGGGGCGACGACCCGTGGCAGTGGCTGGACCTTCCGGCGCGGGCGCTGACCGTCCAACTGGCCGCCGTGGCGGTGCTCAACGCCGAGCGGGAGGGTCGGGAACTGGACGAGGTGGAGCATTCGTTGGTCGAGTCGTGCAACAGAATCGTCCGAGCGTGACGGGGTCACGCGCGGTAGGTTCTTCCCTAAACTCCAAAGCCGAGGAGAGCGCGACATGCAGTGCCCGAAGTGCCGCGGCAATATGCGGACATATGAGCGTAATGGCGTCCACATCGAGCAGTGCGACAACTGCCGTGGGATCTTCCTCGACTACGGCGAGCTCGAGACGCTGACCCGGATGGAGTCGCAGTACCACGCCGCTCCCCCGCCCGCGCCCGGCCCGGCGTGGGGCGCACCCCACGGCGCTCCTCACGGAGGCCACTACGGCCACCACCGCGGCCAGCGCAGCTGGGTGGGCATGCTGTTCTCGACCTGATCCGGTTCGAGCGCCTTAAACGGCGGGCCGCGCACTCCAGGTGCGCGGCCCCGGCCTGTTCAGCTGGGGAACTGCTCCGGATCCACGTCGGAGGTGCGGGCGTTGCCGCCGGAGATGGCGTGCAGCGTGACCCGCCAGTCGTGCCAGAGGATCTGCGTCGAGGTGAACGTGGTCTTGAACTTCACCGACTTCTGGAACCGCTCGAAACTGCACTCACGGGTGAACGACTTGCTCTTGCCGTCCCAGTCCACGCCGTGCGTGAAGAAGATCTTGTACGTGCCGTCGCGCACGCCCCTGACCTTGAACTTCGACTTCTTGCGCACGTACACGCTGAACGCCCTGGACTTGCCCTTCATGACGGAGACGACGGCGTCGCGGGTGCCGCCGTTGTCGATCTGCAGCGAGCTACGACCCGTCATGCTGCCCTTGCGCAGGTAGTGGCCGTTGCCGAGCCGCCTCGTCTGCTTGCCCTTGGCCTTGACCGTGACGACGTCGGCCGGATAGCCGCCGGCGCCCTGGAGCGCCTCGCCCGCCTTGTCGAGGGCGTTGAGCCGGCTGCCCAGGTCGGTCAGCACGGCCGACGAGGTGCACAGGTTGCGGCTGCCGACCTTGCCCGCGGTGGTGCCGAGCTGGGTGGCGAACTCGCGCAGGCTGCTCACGTACGCGTCGTGCTGGGCGCGCACCTCCTGGGGCGGCGTCATGGCGGCCAGCTCGTTGGCGGCCCCCAGCAGCTGCTCTTGGGCGCGCTGCACACGCTGGTCGAGCGTCTTGAAGGTGCGTGCGCCGGCCATGGCGTTGATCGCGTCGAGCATGGCCTTGTGCTTGGTGCCCAACTCGCTCTTGTACGCCTCGGCGGTCAGCGCGGTGGGGCCGGTGCTCTGGGGGGTGGCGGGGCCGGAGTTCGCGGTGATCGAGCCGGTGCCGCCGCCGACACCGCTCACGCTGGCCTCGCCGCCACTCGGCCGCTGCGGCGTGGCGGAGCACGCGGCCAGCGTGAGGGTCGCGAGCGCGAGCGCGGAAGAGATCAAGCGAGGGGCAGCCACCTGCCACACTATCGCCGGATTGATCCCCGCCCGTCAATCACGATTCAGTCAGTCCCTCGTCGCGGTCCTGGCGCAGCCACCTGGTCAAACCAAGCATTTCCAGGAATGGCAGATCATGGCTGGCCACGATCAGCGCGCCCCGGTAGGCGGCGAGTGCCTGCGCGAGCTGGCGGACGCTGGGCAGGTCGAGGTTGTTGGTCGGCTCGTCGAGCAGGAGCAACTGCGGCGGGGGCTCCGCCGACAGCAGCGCCGCCAGGGTCGCGCGGAACCGCTCCCCACCCGACAGCGTGCCCGCCGGCCGCGAAACCCGGTCACCCCTGAACAGGAACCGCGCCAGACGACCGCGCACCTCGGGCACCGGGGCGGCCGGCGCCAAGGCGCGGACGTTGTCGAGCACGCTGAGTGAGTCGTCGAGCAGGTCGAGCCGCTGTGCCAGGTAGCGGACCGGGACGTTCGCACCATGCTCGGCGATCCGGCGCAGCAGGGTGGTCTTGCCGGACCCGTTCGGGCCGAGCAGCGCGATCCGCTCGGGGCCACGGACGACCAACTCCTCCAGCGCCCGGCCCGGCCCGCCGCCGGCACCTTCCGGACCAGCGCCTGCCGGATCGGTGCTGGTCCGGAAGGTGTCACGCAGCGGGAGTTCCAGGACCACGCGGCCGGCGGGCACCGCGGTGCCCGGCAGTTCGATGCGGATCTCCGCGTCGTCGCGGACGGCCTGCTCGGCCTCGGTCAGCCGGTCACGGGCCTCCTCCAGTTTCTCGATGTGCATGTTGCGGTGCTTGCCGGCCGACACCTGGGCCTGACGTTTGCGCGCCTGCATGATGATCTTCGGTTCGCGCTTGTTCGCGTACATCTTCTTGCCGTACCGCTGGCGGCGGTCGAGCTTGGTGCGGGCCTCGACGAGGTCGCGTCGCTGCCGCTTGACGTCGGCCTCGGCGACCCGGACGCCGCGTTCGGCGGCCTCCTGCTCGGCGGCGAGCATCTCCTCGTAGTCGCTCAGGTTGCCGCCGTAGCGGCGGACCGCGCCCTCGCGCAGGTCGGCGATCTGGTCGACGAGTTCGAGCAGCGCCCTGTCGTGGCTGACGATCAGCATCACGCCGGGCCAGGCGGCGACCGCGGCGTAGAGCCGCCGCCGCGCGTCGAGGTCGAGGTTGTTGGTGGGCTCGTCGAGCAGCAGGACGTCGGGCCGCTTGAGGAACTGGGCGGCCAGCGCGACCATGACGGTCTCGCCGCCCGACAGCGTGGCGACGGTACGGTCGAGCCCGACGTGGTCGAGGCCGAGCCGGTCCAGTTCGGCCCGGGCGCGTTCCTCCACGTCCCAGTCGTCGCCGACGGCCGCGAAGTGCTCCTCGGCGACGTCACCGGCCTCGATGGCGTGCAGCGCCGACCGGGCCGCGCTGATGCCGAGCAGGTCGGACACGGTACGGGTGGCCTTCAGGGAGAGGTTCTGCGGCAGGTGGCCCACCTCCCCCACGACGGAGACCGACCCGGTACGCGGGACCAGCTCGCCGGCGATGATCCTGAGCAGGGTGGACTTGCCGGAGCCGTTGGCCCCGATCAGGCCGGTACGCCCGGCCGGGAAGGCGGCGTCGAGGCCGTCGAGCACAGGGGTGCCGTCGGCCCAGGCGAAGGACACGCCGTCGACGACAATGGAAAAAGACATGAGGTGGCTCCCGTCACAAAGATCGAAATTTCGTGACTTGGCGGGAAAACACCGCTGAATACGCCAAAGGATCGTACGCCGAAGGAATCGGCCAGGTGCGGTGCCCGCGACCTCAGATCCTCACGTCAACTGCCCCCAGGGCTCGGCGATACGTCGCAGAGGAGAGTACCCTCCCCGAACCTACCCGGCAAGGCCCCTGGCCCGATGGGCCGCCACGTTCACCCTGTTGGAGCAGGCCAGCGAGCAGAACCGGCGGCGCCCGTTGCGCGAGGTGTCGACGTAGACCGTGTCGCACCCGGCCCTGTCGCACCGGCCGAGTCGGCGCCCGTCGGAGAACGAGATGGCCATGGCCAGCCCGCCCGCGGTGGTGTCCTTCGTCCTGCTGACGATGTCGGCGTCGACGGAGAAGAAGTGCAGGTGCGGCTCGCGGCCGTCGTGCGCGCTCACGTACGGCTTGGAGGCGGTGATGTCGAGCAGGTCGTTGATCAGCTTGATCTGGGTGTCCTGGTCCCGCTCGCCGAAGAGGGGAGCCAGCCGGTGCCGCCACTCCGCCAGCTCGCGCGCCTGACCGGCCGTGACCTGCGGGCGGAGCATGCCGTGCTCCGTGAGCATCGGCTCGATCGCCTCCGGCCGGAAGTCGGTGCCGTTGACCAGAGCGGCCGCCAGGGCGGCGCCGTTGCCTCCGTAAGCATTGAAATGCATAAGACCATTACATCAGGCTGGAGTCATGCCTTCCAGCCATGTTCACGATCCGCTGGCTCTCGCCGTCGTCTCCTCCCACTCCACTTCCGAGGGTGTCGTGTCCTACCTGCGCTGCGCCTGCGGAGCGTGGGAGGTGCGGACCGCGCACATGGTCGCCATCACCCGGCCGCGTGGGGACGTACGGCGGGGCTGAAGGGCATCGACTGGCGTGGGGCGCGGGATCTAGAGTCGGCAGCATCACCCCCACCAGGAGGTCAGGCATGTCCAGCATCCCCGCCCTGCTACGCGACCGGGTCGCGGCCACTCCCGACGCGGAGGCCTATCGGGTGCCGTCGGAGGCTGGCTGGACCTCGCTGACCTGGCGGGACGTCGGCGAACGCGTACGCGGGCTCGCGCTCGGCCTGGCCGCCCTGGGCGCCGGTCCGGGCACCCGCGTGTCGATCCTCTGCTCCACCCGGCTCGAATGGGTGCTCACCGACCTCGCGGTGCTGTCCACGGGAGCCGCGACCACCACGATCTACCCGTCCAACACCGCCGCCGAGTCGGCCTTCGTCATCACCGACTCCGGCAGCACGATCGTCGTCGCCGAGAACGACGACCAGGTGGCCAAGCTCAGGTCCGTACAGAAGGAGCTGCCCGACGTCACCCACGTGGTCGTCATCGACGGCGCGCCCGCCGACGACGGCTGGGTGGTCACGCTGGACTCACTGACCACCCAGGACACACAGAGCGACTATGACGCGATGGTCGACGCCATCGGCGAGCACGATCTGGCGACGCTCATCTACACCTCCGGTACGACCGGCCGCCCCAAGGGCGTGGAGCTGACCCACGACAACTGGCTGTACGCCGCCGACGCGGTCCGCAAGATCGACCTGATCTCCGAGGCCGACCTGCACTTCCTCTGGCTGCCGCTGTCCCACTCGTTCGGCAAGCTGCTGCAGGTCGTGATGATCGACCTCGGCGTGGCCACCGTGATCGACGGCCGGCTCGACCGCATCGCCGAGAACCTCGGCACGCTCAGGCCGACCATCATGGCCGCCGCGCCGCGCATCTTCGAGAAGATCCACAACACCGTGGTGTCCACCGTGCAGCGCGAGGGCGGCGTCAAGGCGCGCATCTTCGCCTGGGCCCGGGAGACGGGCATCCGGGTCAGCAAGGCCCGCCAGCGCGGGGCGGCGATCCCGCTCACCACCCGGCTGGAGTACGGGCTGGCGGACCGGCTGGTGTTCGCCAAGCTGCGGGCGAGGTTCGGCGGCCGGATCCGCTACTTCATCTCCGGCTCGGCGCCACTCAACCAGGACATCGGCGAGTTCTTCGACGGGGCGGGCCTGACGATCCTCGAAGGTTACGGACTCACCGAGTCGTCGGCGGGCAGCTTCCTGAACCGGCCGAACTCGGTGCGGTTCGGCACGGTCGGGCCGCCGCTGCCCGGCACCCGGGTGCGGATCGCCGACGACGGGGAGATCCTGATCGGCGGGCGCGGCGTCATGCGCGGCTACCACGGCCTGCCGGAGGAGGCGGCCGCCACGCTGTCCGACGGCTGGCTGCACACCGGCGACATCGGCGAGCTCGACGAGGCCGGGCGGCTGATGATCACCGACCGCAAGAAGGAGCTGATCAAGACCTCAGGCGGCAAGTACGTGGCCCCCACCTACCTGGAGGGCCGGATCAAGGCCGCCTGCCCGTACCTGTCGCACGTCTTCATCCACGGCGACCGGCGCAACTACGTCACGGCGCTGGTGACGCTCGACATGGAGGTCGTCAAGCCGTGGGCCCAGGCCGAAGGGCTGCCCACCGACCCGGAGCAGCTGCGCGAGCATCCGCGCATGCGCGCCGAGGTCGAGAGCGCGGTCAAGCAGGTCAACGCCGACCAGGCCAGCTACGCGACGGTCAAGAAGTTCGCCATCCTGGCCGTGGACTTCACGGTGGAGACGGGCGAGCTCACGCCGAGCCTCAAGGTCAAGCGCAAGGCCGTCGAGGAACGCTATGGCGACACGCTCGACTCGTTCTACGACGGCCCCGCGTAGACCTGTCACAGCACCCGTTTGGCGCCCGGCAGCGACCGCACCAGGTAGGCCAGCCCCCAGCAGACCGGCACCGCGATGACCGCCGCCACGGCGAACTTGACGACCGCGATGGCCTGCAGCCCGGCCAGCGCGTAGGCGATCGGCACCAGGACCAGCGGGTGGATGATGTACACGGTGAACGCCTGGGCCGACAGCCACTTGCCGCGCGGCCCCTGGTGGTTGAACCGCTCCCTGAAGATCACGGTGAGCCCGATGATCAGGCTGACGGCGAAGGCCGACTCCCAGGTGGCGGTCACGGCGGTCGACAGCAGACCCGTGGTGAGCTGCCCGAGCGGCAGCAGTACGACGGTCACCAGGCCCGCGCTGACCAGCCCGAGCACTCCGGCCTTGGCGGGCAGGGCCAGGAACCAGCCGCGCCTGAAGGCGATGAGGCCGACCACGAACATGGCCGCGTACTGCGGCAGGTAGTACGGCGTGGGCAGCCCGAGCACCGGCACGTAGGAGCCGACGGGCACCGGGATCCGCCACAGGGTGGTCGCCACCGCCAGGCCGACGGTGAACAGCACGATCCAGCGCAGCCGCAGCCCAGAGTCCCGCGCTCCGACTTCTACCTCCGCCGGTGCGCGGAAGCGCCGCCACAGCGCGTAGAGCGCGGCGAACACGATCAGCACCTCGACGAACCACATCGGTCCCGGGTCCCACGACCCGAGGTAGTACTGCCAGTACGGCACCGAGGCGTATTCGGACTTGTAGGAGCCGAACGTCACCAACGGCCGCAGCAGCAGCAGGAACACCAGCAGCGGAATGCCCAGCCGGACCAGGCGGTCCCGCAGGAACGCCCGCCCGCCCTTGCGGTCGTAGGAGCCGGGTGTGAAGAAGCCGGAGATCAGGAAGAAGAAGCCCATGAAGAACGCCTGGTTGAACACCACGAGGATGTCCAGCATGACCCCCGACGGGTCCTTGGCGGGCTCGGTGTAGTACCAGAGCGGGATATTTCCGTACGTGACCGCGACATGATGGATGACCACCAGAGCGGTCAGCACGATGCGCAGGTTGTCGATGGCGAAGAGCCGGGTGGTCGTCCTCAGCTCGGTCTTCAATGAACAGCCCTCTCGAATAGGTCGGCCAGCTCTCTGGCGTGCGCGTCCAGGTCGTGGTCGGGGTAGGTCACCCAGTAGCCGAACATGCTGTCGATGGCCGACGACATCGTGACGGCCATCACCCGCACGTCGAACTGCCGGAACTCCCCGCTGCCCTGCCCGGCGAGGTAGATCCGCTCCAGCGCCGCGTAGGTCTCCTCATTGGCCTTGATGCCGTAACGCGGCTGGCCGTCGGCGGTGCGCAGGTTGTAGAAGATCTGGCCGAGCGCCCTGAGCTGCGTCCGATGCGCCCTCATGTGCTCGGCGATCGACAGGATGTACGTCCTGAGCAGGCCCGTGGCCGATTCCTCACCCTTCATCTCGGCCAGCACGTGCTCACCGATCCCGGTGTAGACCTGGTTGACCACCTCCTCCATCAGCTCGTCCTTGCCGGCGAAGTGATAGGAGATGACGCCCTTGCTGATGCCGGCGTGCTTGGCGATCTGGGCCAGCGACGCCGCGGCGAACCCCGACTCGGCGATCACCTCGATCGCGGACGCGACGATCTGGGCCCGCCGCGCCTCCTCGATGAACGAGCGCGCCTTCTGGCCGCCCGACTCAATTTCTGACCGCATGGCCAAAATTTAACACATGCGGCCAGAATGCGCGCATCGCTCTGGTCAGAGCGGGAGCCAGCCCGCCCGGACGTACCAGTTGCCGCCCGTGGCGAGGTGGTCGGCGATGGCCCGCTCCAGCCGGGTGCGGCGGGGCAGTTCGGTGGCGGCGGCCTCGGACCCGAAGACGAAGTCGAGCACGTCACGGGAGTCGGTGCGGTGCAGCAGGTGGAAGCGGCGCTGGAAGGCGACGATGTTGGAGTCCGCGGGCAGGTATCCGGCGAGCTGCTCGTCGAGCAGCCACGAGTGGCACGTCGCGACCGCGAACCGCTCCTCCGGGAAGCAGCGCGGGAAGAACTCCCTGGCCTGCTCGAACGACGCGTCGCAGGCCGCGGGCGTGATGGAGCCCTTGAAGTCGGGAATGTGCACGCCCAGCGCCAGGTCCCCCGGCCCGGCCACCCGGACGCCCTCGCCGGTCCTGCCACCCATCCTGGTGCGTTCGAACTGCAGCCGGCCCAGCTCGTACAGGAGGCCGCGGGCGTGCCGCATGAACCACTTGGGCACGTTCAGGCCGCCGGTGCCGTGCCGCTTGCGGTGCACGGCCAGGTTCCGGCCCAGGTCGGCGAGGGTGGCCCGGGAGACCTCCGCGGGGACGCCGCGTTCGCGGTGATACTCCCTCGTGTACGGCAGGGCGGCGACGAACACGTGCACGAAGAAGTACGGGCCCAGCTCGGGCACCTCGGGAAAGGGCGGGGGCGACACGTCGAGGCTGCCCATCGCCGACACCAGCGAGCGGACGCAGCGCTCCGCCAGCCACCACAGCGGGCCGCCCGGCTCCGGCAGCGCGGCCAGGACGGCGCCGATGTCCTCGTGCGGCACGGCGAGCCTGACCAGCTCGTCCGCGAGGTCTTCGGGGAAGGCGATCGCGATGCCGCCCCCGGACTCGAGGTGGCCGAGCCAGTCGGGGTGGCCGCGGAGCAGGGTCTCGATGTCCATCGGCCTCAGCGTACGCGCGACCGGTAGACCGCCCTGGCCTGTCGCAGCACGGCCAGGTGGTCGGCGAGCTGGTCGCGGCCGGCCAGCCTGGCGTGCTGCCTGATGAGCCCTTCGAGCAGGTCGAGCCAGTCCAGGCACCACCGGACGTCGGCCTGCCTGGCGACCCGCTCGCCGTCGACGTCCACGTGCACGGGGCTGGTCAGGGCGTAGCCGGTGTGGTTGAGCGTGCGCGGGTGCGGGTCGCACAGGGCCTCGGCGATCACGTACGTGGGATCGCCTGCCTCCAGCTCGACCGTCACGCTCAGCACCTCCTCCTCGCCGCGCCGGTGGAGCGTCGGCGGGCGGCCGCCGGCCTCGGCCCAGTCGCCGGGGCTGGTCGCGGGCTCCAGGCCGCGTACCTCGCCGCCCCAGCGCTCGCCCGACGGGAGGCGCTCGGCTCCGGCGTGGACGCCTTCGGCCGTGCGGACGCGGACCGCCGTGACCTCCGGGCCGATGGCGGTGGCGGTGACCGTCAGCCGGTCGCCGGGGCGGGCGTCGATCGTGTCGCCCGGCCCGTACCCGTCGACCGACAGCTCCAGCCAGGGTCCGGTGGTGGCGAACGTACGGCCGGCCCGCACCGCGTCGGCGAACGACGCGGCGGTCAGCGTGCCCTCCACCTGCGCGTAGACGCGGGCCCAGCCCGGCGGGTTCGACTGGTTGCCGGCCCGGGTGAAGGAGATCATCGAGTCGGTGCCCGCGGTGACGGCCAGCCGGTTGCCCGCCCCGATCAGCCGCCGGTACACCGCCGCGGTCCCCGTGATCGAGGAGTGGGTCAGCACGTCGAGGCTGTCGACGAGCCCGAGCGCGGCGTCGGCGACCAGCTCCCTGGCCGCGCAGTTGCGGGGCGCGGGCCACACGATGGACTTGGGCGAGTCGCCGTCGCCGATCGGCTGGTGGAACGGATGGCTGTAGCCGACCAGCGCCCCCAGGCCGCGCAGCTCGCGCAGCCCCTCGGCGTTGGGCGGCCAGTCGGCGTCGCCGTCGAACCCGGTGTGGAAGCGCTCCGGCGCCGCCCGCGGCGCGAAGGCGTAGACATGGCCGAGCAGGTCGTTGCGGTACTCGGCGCCCATCCTGGCCACGTGGGTCGCGTCGGACCAGGGCAGATCTTCGCCGCCCCAGTGGTCGAGCGCCGCCCGGTCGTAGACGCGGGCGCCCGACACGTTGCCGGCCAGCAGGTTGAGCACGTGCAGGTCCTCGCCGTGCTGCGCCGCCGCCGCGTCGGACGGGCCGCCGACCACGTCGCCGGCCCAGTTGAGGTGTACGTGCAGGTCGCCGCCGTACCAGCCGAGGGCCGCGGCGTCGTAGATCCGTTGCGGGACCAGCCGTACCAGGCGCTCCTCGCCCGGTTCCGGGGTGAGCTCCGTGGTGGCCTCGCCGTACTCCATGCCCCTCGTCACCGTGATCGTCAGCGGCTCGGCCGGGACGCGCAGGACGAGGTCGTCGCCGTGGAAGTACGGGCGGCCGTGGAAGTCGTGGCGGTGCGGGACCGCCTCGGGGAACCAGCCCTGGCCGTCGGCGCCGGTGACGCTCCACCGGCAGGGGAATCCGGCGCTCAGCCGTACCGTGGCGGCCGGGGCCGTCCTGACCAGCCCGTCGATCGGCACGGGCGTTCCGTCGACGGTGACCGTGCTGTCGCGGTCGATCTCGACCAGCCAGGCGCCGCGCGGCGCGACGACCCGTTCCGCGCCGTCCACGACGACGGTGCCGGCGGCGTCGCGGCGCGAGTCGACCAGCAACGCGATCCGTGTCCTGGCGTGGTCCACCACCGTCATCGGTTCGCAGTCCAGGACGGCGCCCATGGCCGTCAGGCGCAGGGCGGCCAGGTGGGCGGGCAGTTCGCCGTCGAGCGTGTCACGCAGGAGCTCGTCGAAGTCCGGCTCCGCCAGGCGGGTGGCGAGCTGGTCCAGGGCCTCGCCGGGGTGACGCTCGGCGAGGCGGCGGAAGGCCAGCCGCCAGAACAGGTCCATCTGGGCGGGAGCCAGGATCCTGCGCCTGGCGAAGAGCTTGACGTAGGGAATCTCCGGCTCGCCCCACGTGATGCCGTGCTCGCCGAGCAGCCGCTCGTACTCCTCCAGTGCTCCTGTGACCGCCTGCGGCAGCTCCGATTCCATGGGCCCCTCCCCGCGTTCGATGTGCGCCATGGTGGCATGGATCACGTCACTGATCGGTTACGGCGCGTAGGAGCGGATGGGATATTCCACTCAGCGGAGGAGGAATCTCAACCCGAGGATCACTCACCTCAGCCGGTCGTCGGTCAGGGGCGCTGGAAAGCCTTCAGCAGGCGATCGGCGGCGAGCGAAGGGGTGAGGGTGCCCGCGAGGACGTCCCGTTCGACCTCGTCCGCGATCGCCGCCACCTCCGGCGCGTCCCGGAGCTCGGTGAGCAGCCGGTCGCGGACCAGTGTCCACGTCCACTGCACCTGCTGGCCGCGGCGCTTGGCGGCCAGGTCCAGCGACTTCTGGTGGGCGAGTACCTTCCGCCACAGCTCGTCGAGCCCCGCGCCCGTGAGGCCGCTACACGTCAGGACCGGCGGCGGCGCGGAGTCGGAACGCAGCATGCGCAGCGCCCCCGCGAGCTCCCGCGCCGCCTTACGCGCCGCCAGCTCGTGCTCGCCGTCCGCCTTGTTGACCGCGATGACGTCGGCCAGCTCCAGCACGCCCTTCTTGATGCCCTGCAGCTGGTCCCCGGTACGCGCCAGGCTGAGCAGCAGGAACGTGTCGACCATGTCGGCCACCGCCGTCTCCGACTGGCCGACGCCCACGGTCTCGACGAGCACGACGTCGAACCCGCCCGCCTCCACCACGACCAGGGCCTCCCTGGTCGCCTTGGCGACCCCGCCCAGAGTGCCCGACGTGGGCGAAGGCCTGATGAACGCGCCAGGGTCCACCGAGAGGCGGGCCATGCGCGTCTTGTCGCCCAGGATGCTCCCGCCGGTCCGGGTGGAGGAGGGGTCCACGGCCAGTACGGCGACCTTGTGGCCCTGGCCGGTCAGCATGGTGCCGAGGGCGTCGATGAAGGTGGACTTGCCGACGCCCGGCACCCCGGACACGCCCACCCGGGTGGCATGGCCGGACAGCGGGGTGAGCTCGACCAGCAGCCGCTGGGCGAGCGCGATGTGGTCCGCCCTGGTCGACTCGACGAGCGTGATCGCGCGGGCGATCCACGTACGCGACCCTTCTCGCACGCCGCGGGCATAGTCCTCCAGCGAACGCACTCGTCCCTCCTTTTCTACGCTCGGTAAGCGTAACTTCCACAAATCCTGACTTTTGGCGCTAGGGTGCTGGACGTCTATTCTCGCCTGTCACAGGAGTCACTCCCCTTATGCCCAATGTCGAACCCTTGCGTGCGGGCGACCCGGCAGTGGTGGGGCGCTACCGGCTCGTCGGGCGGCTGGGCGCGGGCGGTCAGGGTGTGGTCTACCTCGGTCAGGCGCGCAACGGGGCGCCGGTCGCGATCAAGGTGCTCCGCGAGGACATCGCGGGCGACGACCGCTTCGCCAAGGAGGTCGCCGCCGCGCGGCGGGTGGAGCCGTTCTGCATCGCGCAGGTGCTCGACGCCTCGACGTCGGGCCGGCCGTACATCGTGACCGAGTACGTGGACGGGCCGTCGCTCCAGGACGCGGGCCGGCACAGCGGGGCGGACCTGCAGCGGCTCGCGGTCGCGACGGCCACCGCGCTGGCCGCCATCCATCAGGCGGGCGTCGTCCACCGGGACTTCACGCCGTCGAACGTGCTGCTCGGGCGGGACGGCCCCCGCGTCATCGACTTCGGCATCGCCCGCGCGCTCGTCTCCGGGGTGACCTCGACGAGCAGCATCGTCGGCACGCCCGCCTACATGGCGCCCGAGCAGCTGGCCGGCCAGGTGGTGGGGGCTCAGGCGGATGTGTTCGCGTGGGCGTCGGTGATCGTGTACGCGGCGTCGGGGGTGCCGCCGTTCGGCGACGACTCGCTGCCCGCGGTGATCAACCGCATCGTGCACAGCGAGCCACAGGTGGGAGAGCTGCCGGAGCCGCTGCGTTCGGTGGTGCTGAGTTGCCTGACCAAGGATCCGGCGCGCCGCCCGTCCATGCAGGACGTGCTGCTGCACCTGCTCGGCGGCCAGTCCCGCCCGGCGACACCGCCGCCGGGCCAAGCCGCGCACGGCGCTGAGGCGAGCTATGCCGGGTACGGCGCCGAGCCTGGCCAAGTCGGGTACGGCGCCGCTCCCGGCCAAGCGGGGCATGGCGCCGAGCAGGACCAGACCACCGCACAAGGGCAGGCGGCCGGGCGCGACGGCGGGCCGGGAGCCGGGCGGGCGCGGCGGCGAGGGAAGACCGCCGTCATCGCGGGCGCCTCCGGCATCTCGGTGCTGGCGCTGGCCGGGGCGATCGTGTGGCTGACCCCGTCGACCCCGCAGCCGAAGAACAAGAACCAGTCGGGCAGCTCCACCAGCACACCGAGCCCGTCCGCCTCGCCGACACGTACGCCACGCCCGAAGAAGACGGACACCTCCCAGCCGACCATGGACCCGGCGAGCCAGAACGGCACCGCCACCGCAAGCCCCGCGACCACGTCCGGGCAGCTCAAGGTCCGGTACGTCCGCGTCGGCGGCGCGCTCGGCAACGGGTGCTACACCGGCGGCCAGGTGACGCTGACCGGCCTGGTCCAGCGCCAGGGCAAGGCGGTGAACTTCGGTTTCACCTGGATCATCGACGGCAAGCCGGTGTCGCGGTCGACGGCCGTCATCCCGAAGGACGGCGAGCTGTACCTGACCTCGCCCCGCACCCTCAAGGGCACCGGCGGCACCCACTCCGCGACTCTGCGGATCACCTCTCCCGTGGCTAGGCAGCGGAGCGTCTCCGTCACGTTGTGCCCGCGTGAGACGCCCTGATGCCGCGCGTCGAACCGCTCCTGCCGGAGGATCCCGGCGCCGTCGGCCCGTACCGGCTGGTAGGGCGGCTGGGTGAGGGCGGTCAGGGCGTGGTGTACCTGGCCGAGGCGCCGGGCGGCGGGCCGGTCGCGGTCAAGGTGCTGCAGGACGGGCTGGCCGGGGACGACCGCTTCGCCAAGGAGGTCGCGGCCGCGCGGCGGGTGGAGCCGTTCTGCATCGCGCAGGTGCTCGACGCTTCGCTGGGCGCCCGGCCGTACATCGTGACCGAGTACGTGGACGGGCCGTCGCTCCAGCAGGCGGGCCGGCACACCGGCGGCGACCTGCAACGGCTGGCCGTGGCGACCGCCACGGCGCTGGCCGCCATCCATGCGGCCGGGATCGTGCACCGCGACTTCAAACCGGCGAACGTGCTGCTCGGGCGGGACGGGCCGCGCGTCATCGACTTCGGCATCGCCCGCGCCACGGACTCCGCGCTGACGGTCACCAGCAGCATCGTCGGCACCCCCGCCTACATGGCGCCCGAGCAGCTTGCCGGGGCGGCCGTCGGGCCGGCGGTGGACGTGTTCGCGTGGGCGTCGGTGATCGTGTACGCGGCCGGCGGGGAGCCGCCGTTCGGGCAGGACGCGCTGCCCGCCGTCATCAGCCGCATCCTCAACAACGAACCCCAGCTCGGCGACCTGCCGC
The DNA here is from genome assembly GCF_040648415.1 of Nonomuraea sp. NPDC049141. Lineage (NCBI taxonomy): Bacteria > Bacillati > Actinomycetota > Actinomycetes > Streptosporangiales > Streptosporangiaceae > Nonomuraea > Nonomuraea sp. NPDC049141. Next base: position 603,066 of record NZ_JBEZDR010000004.1, on the reverse strand, counting down.
ACGGCTTACGGCCGATCGTGTACGCGTGCCTGTCCAAGGACCCGACCCGCCGCCCGACCATGCAGGACGTCCTGCTCGGCCTCCTGGGCGGCCAGCCATCCGGTACTACAGGCGCCGGACCGGGCTTCCCGGCGCCCGCAGCGCATGAACCGCCGGGCACCGGACCGGGCTTCCTGGGATCCGCCGCCCATGGGCCGCTGGGCCCCGGCCATGGCACCCAGCCCAGCGGGCCGATCGGGCCCGGTTCGCCAGGCGGGCATGGACATGGCGCGTCGGGCGGGTCCGAACCCGGCGCTCCGGGCGGGTCCCGGCACGGCGCGCAGCCTTGGGGGCCGGTTCCGGTTGGGGCCGGGCCGGGCACGCAGCCGGGCAGGCGGGCGGCCGGGCACGGGCATGGTGCGGAGCAGGGGCAGGCGGCGGGACGTGGGCGGGTGCTCATCCCGTTACTCGCCGGTGGGGGCAGTGTGGCGATCATGGCGTCCATCGCCACCGCCGTGACGCTCGCTTTCCCGCCGGGCACGGGGACCCAGCCGCCGGCCGCCGCCCCCTCCTCCAGCACCTCCGTGACCGAGGCAGACGTCCCCACCTCGGACGGCACCCCGTCGAAGAGCCACCGGCCGCGCCCGCGCAAGACCACCCACAAGCCCACGCCGAAACCCAGCGCGACCCCCACCCGGACACCCACGACGAGCCCCACGCCCTCCCCCGAACGCACGACACCCACGCCCACCCGCACCACGAAGAAGCCCACCACCACGAGGGCCAACCTCTCGATCCTCGCCATCACCGTCCACGGCGCCCATCCCACGAACGGCTGCCTCATGCCGCCGGTCAACTTCGAAACCCAGGTGGAGACGGACAAGACGCCGGCGGGCGAGTACGGCACTCTGAAGTACAACTTCGCCTGGGTCATCGACAGCAAGACCGTCATGCGCCGCGGGGGCCTGATCGGCCATGGCGAGTACACCGGCTGGGAGGGCTCGCTGGGCTACATGGTGTCGGCCGGCACGCACACGGTCACGTTCAAGCTGACGTCGCCGGTCGCCAAGAGCAGGTCCACCTCGTTCACCGTCTGCTCCATCGAAGACTGATGACGCAGGACGATCCCACCGAGATCGGCCCGTACCGGCTGGCCAGGCGGTTGGGCGCGGGCGGTCAGGGCGTGGTTTACCTGGGGTACGCCCCGGACGGCACGCAGGTGGCCGTCAAGGTGTTGCGGACGGGTTCGGCCCACGACGACCGGCTGGCCAAGGAGATCGCGGCGGCGCGGCGGGTGGAGCCGTTCTGCATCGCGCAGGTGCTCGACGCTTCGCTGAGCGGCCGGCCGTACATCGTGACCGAGTACGTCGAGGGCCCCTCGCTCCAGGAGGCCGGCCGGCACACCGGCGCGGGCCTGCAACGCCTCGCGGTCGCCACGGCCACGGCGCTGGCCGCCATCCACCGTGCGGGCGTCGTGCACCGCGACTTCAAACCGGCGAACGTCCTGCTCGGCCCCGGCGGCCCCCGGGTCATCGACTTCGGCATCGCCCGTGCCTCCGGCGCGGCGCTCACGGTCACCAGCGGCATCGTCGGCACTCCTGCCTATATGGCGCCCGAGCAACTGGGCGGGATGGCTGTCGGGGCTGCGGCGGACGTGTTCGCGTGGGCGTCGGTGATCGTGTACGCGGCGTCGGGGGTGCCGCCGTTCGGCAACGACGCGCTGCCTGCCGTGATCAACCGCATCCTCAACAACGAACCCCAACTCGGCGACCTGCCGCACGGCTTACGGCCGATCGTGTACGCGTGCCTGTCCAAGGACCCCGCCCGCCGCCCTACCATGCAGGACGTCCTGCTGCGACTGCTCGGCGGTACGGCGAACCCGTTGCCAGGCGGTCACGCACCGGGTGCCGGGAGCGGATTCCCGACCCCCGGACCGGCCGGGACCGGCCGCGCGGGCCCCGAGCCGGCCGGAAACGGATATCCAGCCGCATACGGCCTACCCGGCCAACCCCGCTGGCCCAATGCGGCCGGTGCGCCCAACGCGGCGGCACCGCAGGCCGAAAGCGGGCCGTCCAGCGGAGGCGAGCAGTGGAACGGGGGCGGGCCCCAGAACGCGGCCGGGCCGTGGAACGGGGCCGGGCCGTCCAGTGGAGGCGGGCCGCACCGGGGGCGCAACCGGGCGCTGCTCGTGGGCGGTGCGGCGGTGGCCGTGGCGGGAGTGGTGGTGACGGCCGTCGTCTGGGTGGTGCCATCCTTACGCCTCCCGAACATCATCGGCGCCTTCACCACCCCCACGCCCAGCCCCACAGGCCCCTCCCCCACCGGCGCGTCTCCCACCAAGTCCACCGGAGCCAAGAGCAGGCCGTCCACCACGCCCTCCCCCGGACGCAAGCAGCCCACCCGAGCCACGACGACCACCCCGCCGACGACCAAGCCCTCCACCAAACCGAGCGCCAAGCCCAGCACCACCGCGACCGCCACCAAACCCACCGCCGAGCCGACGACCGCGAGCGGCGGGGTCCGGTCCGTGAGTCTGCGCACGGAAGGCGTCGACCTGGGCGGCTGCTGGCGTAGCGACCTCAACGTGTACGCCGTCATCGACGGCCCCAAAGGCCACGCCTTCACCTACCGCTGGCTCGTCGACGGCCAGAACCTGGGCCGCACCCCGGCCGTGACGCCCCACAAGGTCTACCTGCCGGCGGGGTCGTTCAAGACGCAGGGCACGCACCGGGTCGCCTTCAACGTGGTCAGCGGGGGCAGCCGGCAGAGCGCCATCTCCGTGAAGATGTGCGCCCTCGACCGGATGGAGTGAGCCCGGCTCAGTGCCCCAGGCGGGACGCGAGCTCCTCCAGCAGGTCCATGGCGGCGTCGGCGATCACCGTACCGGGAGGGAAGATCGCCGAGGCGCCGGCCGCGCGCAGTTCGTCGAAGTCGCCCGGCGGGACGACGCCGCCGACCACGATCATCACGTCGTCGGCGCCCAGCCCGGCCAGGGCCTCCCGGAGCGCGGGCACCAGGGTCAGGTGGCCGGCCGCCAGCGAGGACACGCCGACGATGTGCACGTCGGCCTCGACGGCCTGCCGCGCCACCTCCTCCGGCGTCTGGAACAGCGGGCCGACGTCCACGTCGAACCCCAGGTCGGCGAACGCGGTGGCGATCACCTTCTGGCCGCGGTCGTGGCCGTCCTGGCCCATCTTGGCCACCAGGATGCGCGGGCGACGGCCCTCGGCGCGCTCGAAGGCGGCGCACGCGTGCCGTACGCGCTCGATGTTGGCGGTCGGGCCCGCCTCGTCGCGATACACGCCGGAGATGGTACGGACCTGCTCGGCGTGGCGCCCGAAGACGCGCTCCAGCGCGTCGGAGATCTCGCCGACGGTGGCCTTGGCGCGGGCGGCGTCGACCGCCAGCTTGAGCAGGTTGTGTTCGAGGCCGGGGGCGGGGTCGCCGGCGGCCTTGGTCAGGGCGTCGAGCGCGTGGGTCACGGCGCCCTCGTCGCGTTCGGCCCGGAGTCTGCGGAGTTTGTCGAGCTGCTGCGCCCGTACGGAGCTGTTGTCGACCTTGAGCACCTCGATCGGCTCGTCGGCGTCGCTGCGGTACTTGTTCACGCCGATCACGGGCTGGCGGCCCGAGTCGATGCGGGCCTGGGCGCGGGCCGCGGCCTCCTCGATGCGGAGCTTGGGCAGGCCGGCCTCGATGGCGCGGGCCATGCCACCGGCGGCCTCGACCTCCTGGATGTGGGCCCAGGCGCGTTCGGCCAGGTCGTGGGTGAGGCGTTCGACGTAGTAGGAGCCGCCCCACGGGTCGATCACCTTGGTGGTGCCGGACTCCTGCTGGAGGAGGAGCTGGGTGTTGCGGGCGATCCGGGCGGAGAAGTCCGTGGGCAGCGCGAGCGCCTCGTCGAGGGCGTTGGTGTGCAGGGACTGGGTGTGGCCCTGAGTGGCGGCCATGGCCTCGACGCAGGTGCGGGCGACGTTGTTGAAGGGGTCCTGCGCGGTGAGGGACCAGCCGGAGGTCTGGGAGTGGGTACGGAGACTCAGCGATTTCGGATTTTTCGCGTTAAATCCGGAAACGAGGTTGGCCCAGAGGAGGCGGGCGGCTCTCAGCTTGGCGACTTCCATGAAGAAGTTCATGCCGATGCACCAGAAGAACGACAGCCGGGGCGCGAACCGGTCGACGTCCATCCCGGCGGCGACGCCCGCCCGCAGGTATTCGACCCCGTCGGCCAGGGTGTAGGCCAGCTCAAGGTCACAGGTGGCCCCGGCCTCCTGAATGTGGTAGCCGGAGATGCTGATGGAATTAAACTTCGGCATCTTTTCACTGGCAAAAGCGAAAATATCCGAAATTATGCGCATTGATGGGGCCGGGGGGTAAATGTAGGTGTTGCGGACCATGAACTCCTTGAGGATGTCGTTCTGGATGGTGCCGGCCAGTTGCTCGGGCGCCACCCCCTGCTCCTCGGCCGCCACGATGTAGAGCGCCAGCACGGGCAGCACCGCGCCGTTCATGGTCATCGACACCGACATCCGGTCCAGCGGGATCCCGTCGAACAACTGCCGCATGTCATAGATCGAGTCGATCGCCACCCCGGCCATGCCCACGTCCCCGGCGACCCGCGGATGATCGGAGTCGTAGCCCCGGTGCGTGGCCAGGTCGAACGCCACCGACAGCCCCTTCTGCCCAGCGGCGAGGTTGCGGCGGTAGAAGGCGTTGGAGTCCTCGGCCGTGGAGAAGCCCGCGTACTGGCGGATCGTCCAGGGCTGGTTGACGTACATGGTCGGATAGGGGCCACGCAGGTACGGCGCGGCGCCCGGATATGTCCCCAGGAAGTCGAGCCCGCCGAGGTCGTCGGCCGTGTAGACGGGCTTGACCGCGATCCCCTCGGGTGTCTCCCAGACCTGGCCCTCACTGACCCCGGCGGGCTCGTCGGGGTCAGGGCCGGTCAGCGGGATGGCCGAGAAGTCCGGGATCATCGCGTCACCTCCAGGTCGTCGAAGGTCGTGCGGAGCACGGCGAGTGCGTCGCACCCGGCGTAGAGGCGGTCGTCGACGCCCTCGTAGTCACCCTTCCCCGCCAGCCAGACCTTTCTCGCGCCCGCCCGTCTCAGCGCGGCGGCGACGGCCTCGGCGTGCAGGCCGTACATCTTGGCGCTGGAACACAGGCAGGCGACGGTCGAGCCGCTGACGGCGAAGGCGGTGGCGATCTGGTCGGGGTCGGTGCCCGGCCCTGCGGACTCGGTGGCGAGGCCGCCAGCCTGGAACAGGTTCGCGGCGAACGCGGCACGGGCCGTGTAGGCGGCGACGGGGCCGATGGTGGCCAGGAACACCACGGGCCGCTCCGGCCGCGCGTCAGCGAGGTCCCGCAGCGCCTCGAACTCCTGGGCGTACCGGATCTCCGGCAACCCCTCAAGGCCCGCCTCGCCCTCGGAAACCCGTTCACGCGAGGGCTGCCCGCCCGCGCCGGCGCTCGGGACGGGCTGTCCGCGGACCGGCTTCTCGGCGAGGTCGGGGAACTCGCTCACGCCGGTGATCGGGAAGCGCCGGTGGGCGATGTCATCGGCACGGCGCTGCCTGGTGTCCGCGATCCGCCCGGCGACCAGCCCGGACGCCGCGCCGATCCCGCCGGCCGCCTCGATCTCCTGGAACCAGGCCCAGGCACGGTCGGCCAGGTCGGCGGTGCGGCGCTCGACGTACCAGGAACCGCCCGCCGGGTCGGCCACCCTCCCGGCTCCAGCCTCCTCCAGCAGCAGCGCCTGCGTGTTGCGCGCCATCCGCCGGGCGAAGGCGTCCGGCGGACCCAGGCACGCGTCGAACGGCTGCACGGTCACCGCGTCCGCACCCCCCACCCCGGCGGCGAAGCAGGCGATGGTGGTGCGGAGCAGGTTCACCCAGGGGTCGCGGGCGGTCATCATGGCGGAACTCGTCACCGCGTGCTGCCGCTGCCCGCCGTCCGCCGCCCCGCACACCTCGGCCACCCGCGCCCAGAGCGTACGCGCGGCCCGCAGCTTGGCGATGGTGGCGAACTGATCGGCGGTGGCGGCATAGCGGAACTCCAGCTGCCCGAACGCCTGCCCGACACTCAGGCCCGCGCCGGTGAGCGCCCGCAGGTGCTCGACCCCCAGCGCGATCGAGCAGCCGAGCTCGTCGGCGTCGCTCCCGCCCGCGTCGTGGTAGGGCGTGGCGTCCAGCATGACGGCCCGCATCCCGGGGAAGCCCTCCGAGCACCGCACCGCCAGCTCGACCGTCGCGTCCCGTCCCGCCGTACCGATCGAGGCGCCCAGGTTGCCCATCGGCGAGACCTCGCGCTCCGCCGCCAGCCCGAACAGGACCTCGGCGGCCTCCCGGGTCTCGGCCCCGGCCTGCAGAACGATCGGCGCGAGGTCCAGATAGACCTCCCGCAGGACGTCGGGGAGCCGCCCGACCGGGATCGCGCCGTCACCCAGGACCAGCCAGAGCGAGGTGACCCCGTGCTCCAGATCGGCCAGCACGGCCTCGGGGTCGGCCATGGAGTGCCGCTGCCGCACGTCCCACCCGGCGCCCGCCGCCCGGCGAGCGCACGGCAGGTGCTCGGGCAGGTCGGCGGCGTCGTAGAGCGGAGCGAGCGTCACCCCGTCGTAGGTGAGGCCGGCCAGCGCCTCCTCCGGCGACCCGGCCTCGACACCCGACTTACGCAGAACCTCGAGCGCCAGGGCCCGCCAATCGTCCCGGTTCGTGGTAGGAAAGCCCGCTGCGAGATGCATGTTTCGGATAGTAGGCGTTGCCCGCCGAACCCAGGAACCCCGGGCTCGCCCCTGACCGACCCCACCATCAGGTCAGCGGTGCCTCCCATGACAGCCGCCAGGTGGTCGGCCCGACGATGCCGTCGTCGTCGATGCCCTGTTCACGCTGGAAACGGAGGCATACGTCGCGGGAGCCGCTGCCGTAGGCGCCGTCGACGTCGATCTCCATGCCGCGTACCTTCATCTGCTGCTGCCACGTACGCACGTCTTCGCCACGCATCACGGGCGGGTACTTCAGCAGGCGCCCGGGGAACGGCGGCGCCGTCGGCGGGTTGGGCGGCGGGGTGGTGTCACCCGGCCGGGGCGCGCCGCGCTTGACCCACGCGTAGAGGGGTTCGCCCGGGCAGTCGGTCGAGTAGCCGTCCCGGTGTCCCTTGATCTCCTTGCCGGCGTTGCCGCGTTCGCGGACGTACTCGACCGCGTCCAGGATCGCGTGGAGCACTCCGTCGGGCGGCTCCACCAGCCCGGCGTTGCCGACCAGGCCGAGCACGGCGTAGTGGCCGGAGTTGAGCCCGGCCCCGTTGGCCGCGGGTAAGTGGTGGAGCCCCCGCCCCTCGAACACCTTGCGATGCGGACACGCCACGAACGAGTAGCCGATGTCGATCCAGCCGTTGCCGTCCATGTGGTAGCCCTGGATCGACCGCACCAGCGACACGCAGACCGCGTGGTCGCCGACGATGCCCGGATCGACCCGGCCGCCCGTGTAATGGACCTTGACTCCCTTGGTGGAGTCGAGCTGTGTGTAGTCGCCGTGCCGCTCACGGGCCTGCCAGTCGCGCCGTAACACGAGGTCGATGGCCACCTTGTGCTCTCCGGGGGTAGGGGAAATGTGACCACTGAGCGTAGCCCGGAGTGCGCGGAAAGGTGGGTAGATCTGGTTATTTTGGCACCTATACCGGCTTAAGGCCTGATCACCCGCTTGTCGGTGACGATCGCGGTGATGAGATCGTGCGGGGTGACGTCGAACGCCGGGTTCAGCGCCCGCGTGCCTTCCGGCGCCACCCGCCGACCCCTGATGGTGACGATCTCGTCGGCGCCTCTGTCCTCGATCTCGATGTGCTCGCCGGACGGGGTGGCTTGGTCGATGGTGGTCTCGGGCGCGACGACGATGAACGGCACCCCGGCCCGCTCCGCCCCGAGCGCCAGCGCGTACGAGCCGATCTTGTTGGCGGTGTCGCCGTTGGCGGCGATGCGGTCGGCACCGATGAGCACCGCGTCGATGCCGCCCTTGGCCAGCAGGTACGGTCCGGCGGAGTCGGCGATGAGCCGGTGCGGCGCGCCCATCCTGGCCAGCTCCCAGGTGGTGAGCCGGGCGCCCTGCAGCAGGGGCCGGGTCTCCAGGGCGAGCACCTCGGCCAGCCGTCCGCGCTCGTGCAGGGTCTGGACGACGCCGAGCGCGGTGCCCCGTTCGACGGCCGCCAGCCCGCCCGTGTTGCACACGGTCATGATGCGCAGCCGGTCGCCTTCGAGGAGGTCGGCGCCCCGCTTGCCCATGGCCTCGCAGGCCGCGATGTCGTCGTCGCGGATCCGCAGCGCTGCCTTGAGCACGGCCTGCCGACCTTGGGACAGGTGGGCGGCGGCCTGGTCGACGCCCCAGGCGAGGTTCACGGCGGTGGGCCTGGCGGCGCGCAGCCTCGCCATGGCGTCCTGGTCGCCGGCCGCCAGCACGACGCCGAGCGCCCCGGCCACGCCGAGCGCGGGCGCCCCGCGCACGGCCAGTCGCCGGATGGCGTCGATCAGGTCCGCGACGGTCTCGATCCGTACCATGACGCACTCGTCCGGCAACCGCGTCTGATCCACCAGCTCGACCGCGCCGTCTACCCAGTCAATCGTCCTCACGCCCAAACCGTAGCCGTCCGCGCGGGGTGCCGGTATGGCCCGGTTCGCAGAGCTGTGTCCGCCGTCGCTGCCGGCCAGGTGATAAAACGTGCGTCACTCGGTGAGTTGACGTGAGGGAGGGTCATGGAGCTGCGTGACATCGAGATCTTCCTGACGCTGGCCGCAGAGCTGCACTTCGGCCGGACCGCCGAGCGGCTCCACGTGACTCCCGCCCGGATCAGTCAGGCGATCAAGAAGCAGGAACGCCAGATCGGCGCCCTCCTGTTCGACCGGACCAGCCGGACGGTCCGGCTGACACCGGTCGGCGAGCAGCTACGCGACGATCTCCGGCCCCTCTACGCGGGACTGATGGACAGCATGCGGCGGGCCAAGCTGGCCGCCCAGGGCAAGACCGCGCGGCTCCGGATCGGCATGATGCCGGTCAACACCCACGACCTGCGTCCCTACTGGGCGACCTTCCGCACCCACCATCCGTACTGCGAACTCCAGCTCCGCCACGCCGCCTTCGTCGACCCCTTCGGCGTCCTGCGGCGTGGCGAGGCCGACATCCTGGTCACCTGGCTGCCCGTCGAGGAGCCCGACCTCACGGTCGGCCCGGCCCTGTTCGCGGACCCCCGCCTGCTGGCCGTCGCCGCCGACCACGAACTGGCCGGGCGATCGGCGGTCTCCGTGGAGGACATCGCCCACTTCCGGCACTCCGGAGCCAGGCCCGTTCCCGCCTACTGGGAGGACGGCTTCGTCCCCTTCCAGACCCCGCGCGGCTACCCGATCGAACGCGGCCCGCTCGTCACGAACATGGACGAGCTGCTCTCCCTCGTCAGCATCAGCGAGATCGTCAACGTCCTGCCCGCCCACTCCGCCCGTTACTTCTCCCGTCCCGACATCACCTGGTTGCCCATCACCGACCTGCGGGCTCTCACCTTCGGCCTGGGCTGGCGGACAGAGGCGGAGAACGACCTCATCCGGGCCTTCGCCCGGGTCGTCACCGATCTCGGCACCCTCCCTACCCGCCTCTGACCCGACCGGCCGCACGCGGGCCAGGGAGGGGACCAGGGTGTCCCACGGGTGCCACCTGCCGCCTTGTGCGCAAACCTGAATCAGACGGCGCGGACGCCGGCCTCGGACGGGAGGAGCGATCGATGGCGAAGCTACTTTTCGTGGTCACCGGAGCCACGTACCTGACGTTGAAGGACGGCACGAGATACGCGACGGGTTACTGGGCCGAGGAGTTCGCGAACCCGTACAAGGCGATCACAGAGGCAGGCCACGAGGTCGTGGTCGCGACACCCAACGGTGTGACGCCGAACGTCGACATGATGAGCCTGCGTCCGGAAATGGCGGGCGGTGTGCAGGGCGCCCTCGATCTGGAGGCCATCATTCGTTCCGCGGAGACGATGCGGCGGCCGATCAGGCTGTCGGACGTCCGCCTCGAAGACTACGACGCGGTCTACCTGCCCGGCGGCCACGGTCCGATGCAGGTGATGAGGAGGAGGGTGTCGGGCTGGCCTCCAGGACGCAGTGGCTGCTGGAGGACGAGCTGAAGGAGAAGGTCGGCGTCGAGTTCAGCCGCGGCGCGATCTGGGAGCCGTACATGGTGGAGGACCGCAACCTGATCACCGGGCAGAATCCCCATTCGGCCGCGGTCCTGGCGGAGCGGCTGTTGAAGGCATTGAAGTAGCCCGGGGAAGAGCATCGCGCAGTTGCCTGCGGGAGGTGATCGACAGCTTGGTGAAGATCTTGCGCAGGTGCCACTCGACCGTCCGCGGGCTGAGGAAGAGCCGGGTGCCGACTTCCGGGTTGGAGAAGCCGTCCCGTACGAGCAGCGCGATCTGCTTCTCCTGCGGCGTCAGCTCGTCACTGGACGACGCCTCGTTCGTGCGCTTGCGGACGGTTTCCCCTGTGGCGAGCAGTTCGTGGCGGGCGCGTTCGGCGAACGCCTCCATCTCGATCGACACGAACATCTCGTACGCCGTACGCAGGTGATCCCGCGCCTCGATCCGCTGACGCTCCCGGCGCAGCCACTCGCCGTACAGCAGGTGAGCACGCGCGAGTTCGGGACGCAGCAGCGTGCGTGCCAGCCGCTCGATCGCCCCGCGATAGAGGCGGTCCGCAGGCGCTCCGTCGCTCAGCAGCGCCCGGGAGCGGGCCAGGATTCCCTGCGCCCAGTCGGTGTCGCACGGCTCCGCCGCGTCCGCCAGTCGTTCGAGCGCGTCACGGGCGACCTTCTCGTCACCGACGCGCGCCGCCGCCTCGACGAGTTCGGGCAGCGCCCAGACCGAGATCCACGGCTGCGCGAGCCGCGTACTGGCCTGGGCGGCCGGCATCGCCTGCTGATAGCGGCCGAGCCCGTTGTAGAGGACCGCGGCCGCCCACTGGGCGACCGCGACCCCCATCGACGGGCCACCCGCACCGGCCTCCTCGATCGTCTCGGCGATGAGCGCCTCGGCCTCGGCGCTCCGGCCCCGCAAGGCGCTGAGCCGGAGCCTGACGTGCGGCGCGCCGGGAACGCCGGTTGCCGCCGCGATGGCTTCGGCCTCGGCGACGGCCGCCGCCGAGGCGGAGAAGTCGCCGGTCCACGTGGCCGCCATCCCCAGCGACGCGAGACAGAGCGGGAGATCGGTCAGGGCCCCCGCGGCGCGTACCACCTCGACCGCCCGGCTGCCCATCATGCGCATGGCCTGGTCGTCCCAGACGGCCGAGCCGACAACGTCGGCCACCCAGCCCCACTTCAGGACGTCGCGCGCCGGAAGGTCCGCGAGCGCGGTCGCTGCCCGCCGCAGTACGGGAACGGCAACGGCCCGGCCGTCGGTGACGAGCAGCGCGCAGCCCTCGATCACGAGATCGAGGGCGTGAGGGGCTCCCGTCGCCGCCGGAAGAGCTCTCATCGCTTGGGAGATCGCCTTGAGGCTGTCCGCGTCCGCGAGCAACGCCGAGGTACCCCAGGCGATCAGGTAGGTCTCGCGCGCGAGGTCCCTGTCGAAGGGCTCCAGCCGCCGCGCGGCCGTCAGCAACGTGCGCGGCGCCTCACTGTCGAGGTCGGCCGCGAACGCGATCCGGCTCCGTACGAGGTGGGCTCGCGCCCGCTGGAACTCGCTCCGGGCGTCCCGCTCCGCGATGTCGGCGAATCTCCGTGCGGCGTCGAGGTCGCCGGCCTCGAAGGTGGCGTCCGCGGCCGCCACCGCGCGGTCCGCGCGCCGCGAGGTGTCGACGGTCAGCGCCACGGAACGCTGCAGGAACGCCGCCGCGGCGGCCAGCCCACCGCGCGCCTGCGCACGGCCAGCGGACCGTTCGAGTTCGGCGGCGACGGACTCGTCCGGCTCGGCCGCGGCGCACGCGAGGTGCCAGGCGCGGCGGTCCGGGTCGACCTGCCTGTCGGTGACCTCCGCCAACGCCAGGTGGGCCGCCCAGCGCTCCTCTTCCGTCGCCGATCGGTACACGGCCGACCGCACGAGCGGATGACGGAACGTCACGCGTACGTCGAACGACAGCAGCCCGTCCGTGCCGCCGGCCAGGGCCGTCGCGGGCGTCACGCCGAGCCGGCCGGCGGCACGCCACACCAGGACGGGGTCGCCCACCGGCTCGGCGGCGGCGATCAGCAGGAGCAGCCGGGTCTGCTCGGGCAGCTCTTCGATCCGGCTCAGGAAGCTCTGCTCGATCCGGCCCGGCAGCGTGTCGGCGTGCAGGAGGCCGAATCCGCCGGCCAGCTGGGTGACGGTCAGGCCGCGAGGCAGTTCCAGCAGGGCGAGGGGGTTGCCTTCGGTCTCCGCGACGATCCGATCGCGGATCTGCCGGTCGAGCCGGACGTGCGTGACCGAGTTCAGCAGGGTGTCCGCGGCGGCGTCACCGAGCCCGGTGACCTCCAGTTCCGGCAGTCCGAGCAGGTCCTGAGCCCGCTCGCGGGCGCCGAAGACGAGGGCGACCGACTCCGCCAGCAGCCGGCGCGCGACGAAGCCCAGGGCCTGCGCCGAGGCCCGGTCCATCCACTGGGCGTCGTCGACCACGCAGAGCAGCGGGCGTACCTCCGAAGCGTCCGACAGGAGACCGAGTACCGCCAGCCCGATCAGGAAGCCATCGGGCGCGGTCCCCGCTCGTATCCCGAACACCGTCTCGAGCGCGGTGCGCTGCGGTGCGGGCAGATTCCGCAGCCGATCGAGCAACGGCACGCACAACTGATGCAGCGTGGCGAACGGCAGCTCCATCTCGGATTCGATGCCGACCGCACGGAGCACGCGCAGGCCGTCGGCCGAATCCTTCACGTAGTCGAGCAGCGCCGACTTTCCCACGCCAGGCGGGCCGCGGACCACGAGCGCGCGGCTCTCCCCCGTGCGGACGGCGCTGATCATCCGGTCGAGGAGGGCGCACTCGATCCGGCGCCCGAGTAGGTCTACTTTTTCCCCGTTACCTGAGCTATGCACCGGATATGCCACCTTTGCCCGCCTTTGTCGCGGTTTGGCCCCCGTACACGCTACAACGGCGTTATCGAGGCCCGCATCTTCGCCCGACAAAGGTTTGCTCAAAGCGAGCACACGATCACGCGTTGGCGTCCGACCGGCGCACGACCAGGGCTTTTCCCTGGCTCGACCGACCGCCGAACGCGGGACAGTGGCCACCAGGCCCCAGACGACACGATCTCGATTCCGAAGGGCGTATTCCGAGATACTCGCCGTGCCCGGCGATCTGGCTCGGCGGGGCACCGGCGCCCAGGTGGTCGAGCGGGCACTGGCCCGGTTCGGCCGGATCGACACGCTGGTCAACAACGCCGGGATCTTCATCGGCAAGCCGTTCACCGACTACACGGACGCGGACTACGACGCCGTGACCGGCATCAATCTGTACGGCTTCTTCGACATCTCGCGCAGCGCCGTCGCCGCGATGCTCGCCCACGGCAATGGCGGCCACCTCGTGAACGTATCCTCGTCCCTGGCCGACTACGCCGACTCCCAGGTGCCCTCGGCACTCGCCTCACTGACCAAGGGCGGTCTGAGCGCGGTGACCAAGGCGCTGGCCATCGAGTACGCGACCCGTGGCATCCGGGCCAACGCCGTGGCACTCGGCGTCATCCGCACCCCGATGCACCCGCCCGAAACGCACGAAACCCTCGACGGCCTGCACCCGATCGGGCGGATGGGGGAAATCGACGACGCCGTCGAGGCCATCGTCTATCTGGAGCAGGCCCAGTTCGTCACCGGCGAGATTCTGCACGTCGACGGCGGCCAGAGCGCCGGACACTGAACACGGCCCGGAGGTTTCGATGGACAGCACGACGCGCGACGTCGACCTCACCTTCACCTTCACCTTCACCGACCAGCCGACTCGATCGATGTACTTGTCCATGCTGGTGGTGGAGTCGCCCGGCCTCAATCAGATCAACCATTACCAGGTGTCCGAACTCGACTAAGCAGGCTCCTGCGGGTGGAACCGCTCGCCCTGCGTGCTGGTGATGGCCTGCTGCACGCCCGCGTGGATGTTCAGGGTCATCCACACGCCGGTGAGCTTCAGGAGGCGGGCCGGTGTCTCGTGCACGGCCGCCAGATGGAGCGCTCCGCCTTGTTCGCGCAGTGCCGCGTTGAGGCGTATCAGCACGTACAGGCCCAAGCTGTCCAGGAAGGTGAGCCCGCTGAGGTCGAGCAACAGCGGCTCCCCGGGCCGGATCTGCTGGGCGAGGTAGGTCTCCAGCCGGGCGGCGTTGGTGGCGTCCACCTCACCGGCCACGGTGGTCAGTGTGCCGATGATCAGGCGCCGGCTGTTCAGGCTCAAGGGCGGCATGGTGGCTTGGCGAGCTGCTCAGCGGGCCGGCGGCGGCACGACGGTCATGGCGTCCTCTCGGGGTTGGACCGGGGGTCTGCCGAGTGCAGGAGGAATGCCTTCCTCGCTTCTAAACTGTAATCCCCGAAGGCGGTTACCGGAAAGGCACTTCCGTATAGGATCTCCTGAAAGAGGGTTCGGTCCGCCCCGCCGCCGCTGACAACCGCGCCGGGGGCGGAGAAGGTGAGACCCGTGAGCGCATCCGACGACCGTTCGTCCGCCTGGACATTCCTCACCCATCACGCCCGCGTGCTGCTGGAGATCGCCCGCAACCCGCAGGCGCGGATGCGCGACATCGCCGACGGCATCGGCATCACCGAACGCACCGTGCAGGGCATCGTGACCGACCTGCATCAGGCCGGCTACCTCACCCGCGATCGGGTCGGGCGACGCAACCACTACAAACTCAACCTTGATGAGCACTTCCGCTATCCGACCGAGGCCGGCCTGCCGATCCGGCTGCTGATCGACATGGTCACCCGCCACGACCAGCCGGATCCCGACACCAGTCCACCCCCGCGATAACCGGGAGTGCGGTGCTGCAACGGCCGCCGGGCGAGGTTCCGCTCGGCGGCCGGGTCGTGCCTGTCAACGCTTGACGGACAGCCCCGCCGTGGGGAACAGGACGAGCGGGGACGACGCCTGCGACGTCCTCGCGCCGCTCTGGCCGCACAGCGCCAACAGCACATGATCCACGAGGGCGTAGTCGATCGGGCTCGGTTCGATGTTTCCGTTGTCGTCGAGGTGCTGGTACTTGGCCAGGTTGAGCCCGAAGGACAGCTGCCGCTTGCCGTCCGGGCTGGACAGCGACTGCGTGAGCATGCCGAACACGCCACCGTCGTGCCCCCAGAACCGTCCGCAGGGCAGGTCGATGGAGTAGATCCCGAGGCCGTAGTCGATCGCCACGCCGCCCGCCAGGACCGGCACCGTCTTCCGCATCTCGGTGAGCTGGGCGTCGCCGATCAGTTCGCCACGCAACAGCGCCCGGTAGAACCGGTTGAGGTCGTCCATGGTGGACACGACCGCGCCCGCGGTGCTCGCCCACGACATGTTGTAGACGCTGTAGTCACGTGGCGGGTCGATCCAGCCGAACAGGGACTCGTAGGCCTTGGAATGCGGTCCGGGGATCTGCGGCGTGCGGGGGAAGGAGGTGTGCCGCAGGCCCGCCTTGCGGATCACGTTGCGGGTGATGTACTGCTCGGCGCTGATGCCGGTCACCTTCGCCAGCAGCAGGCCCGCGATCACGTAGTTGGTGTTGGAGTAGGACCCGGGCGTCGTGCCCGGCTCCCCGGTCGGCGGCGCGGCGAGACCGAACTTGACCAGCTCTTCCGGGGCGATCTCACGGAACCGGTTGTCGTCCAGGCTGGCGGCCGAGCCCTCCAGCAGCGAGGGGAACGCACCCGCGATGTAGTCGCCGATGCCGCTGGTGTGGTTGAGCAACATCCGTACGGTGGTCTTCTGGCCACGGTCGCCGGGGATGAGGCCGGGCAGGTAGCGGTTCACCGGCGCGTCCAGCTCGATGGCGCCGCGCGCCACCTGCTGGAGAATCGCCACCGAGGTGAAGGTCTTGGTGATGCTGCCGATCCGGTGGACCATGTCGGGTCGCACCGGCCGGCGGGTCACCACGTCGGCGACGCCCGCCGCTCCCTGCCACGTCTTGTCTCCGTCGCGTACGCCGGAGTAGATGCCGAACATCCCGGCCTGGTGGACGGCATCGAGGGACTGCCGGAGCGCCTGCCGGTCGAGCCCTGGGTCGGGCGCCGCCGAGGCTGTGCCGGGCGTGGCCAGAACCCCTGCCACGACCAGCGCGGTCACCGCGGCCATGACCCGCTTCGTGCGGCGCGCCGCCGCAGGTAACTTGTCGATCTGTCTGGGATGGCGAGAAATCATAGCCATCAGCCTGATCCAGGAGCGCCAACAGCGTCAGTCGGCATTGTCACCGGCTCGGGATGACACCAATCATGCGAAACCGATGACAGAGGCGCCCACATCGCCAAACCACCCGACCGAGGCCCGTCCCGCCTCGGCCAAGGGACCTCGCGCGTGGGCGTCCACCCGCCGGTTTGGGGGTCCACCGTCCGGGGCGGAGGTCCACCGTCCGGGGTGGGTCACCGTCCGGGGTGGGAGTCCGCGTCGTTATCCGCCTGCCTTCGGCAAGCTCTCCCTTCCTGTACGGCACAGCCAACCTGCCCCCACCCGCCGCAGCGGGCGGGCGTCTGTCCAGGGAGACGGCCGCTGAACCGGGTGCCACGTCCCGCCGTTACGGCCCGCGCTGCGACGCCTACGTGGTTTTCCGGAACCGTTCAGCGTTCGGCCAGGACGATGACCGCGTCCTGCCGGTTCAAGACGATGGGCTCGGACTTCGGTGGGTTGAGGACGATGCCGTAGTGCGGCGGGATGTTGATGGCCGAGGTGTTGCGGTACCCGATGGCGGTCTCCCCCCGGCGGCGCGCCGCTTCGATGACCGTCGAGAACGTGACCCGCGTCCCCGACGCGACGTAGGACCCGGCGGGGCGCGGATAGATCTCCGACCCGTGCGAGTCGAACAGGTAGCCGAACACGTCCGCCAGGTGGCGGTTCTCCGCGAGCTGGGCCAGCAGGAGACCGATCACCGTGTCGCTGATCACGATGTCGTCGGCCTCCGTCACCTCCGCGAGCGCGCGGTTGTTCTCGTCGTGCATCTCGCTGACGATCGAGTAGTGCTCGCCCAGCGCGCTCTGCATGTCGCGGAGCTGCAGCAGCGTCATGAGCGTGCGGGTGTCGGCGTGGTGCGGCTTGTAGCGGTCGTCCGACAGGACGATGACGTGCTGGAAGAGGCCGACGCCGAGCGACTCGAGCGCGTACCGGTCCGTGGTGTCGCACTCCTTGACGTTCACGGTGAGGTTCGCCAGGTCCGACAGGCCGGACCCGGCCTTGGGGTGGTCGGCGGCGATCTCCAGGACGGAGCCGGGAGCGACGTAGGCGTCGAGGTAGTGGACGATCTGGCCGGCCCGGCCGTTCCAGTTGAGCAGCAGCGTGCGCTCGGGTTCGGCCTGGGGGCTGTCGGCGACGGCGATCGCGGTCTCGTCGAGGGCGGGCGTGCCGGTGGCGAGCCGGATGGCGGAGTCGTCGTGCGCGATGACGACGACCTGGTCGCCGGCTTCGATGACGGTGTCCATGGGTGGGTTCAGCACGACTCCGGTGGGTCTGCGTAGCCCGATGACAGTGGCCGTCTCGTAGGCGTGCAGCGCCTCGCCGTACGTGCTGCCCGCGAGTTCCGTTCCGGAGCGCAGGTAGATCTCGCCGCCGTCGAAGTTCAGCAGGTCCATGCAGACGACGGACATGCCCGACTGGCGCGACGACTGGACGATGAGCCGGGCGGCGGTGTCGTCGGAGTCGACCAGGTGCACGTCCTTGCCGCCGGCCAGGCGGGCGGCGGCGATGTTGCGGCTGGCGGCGATGGCGGCGACGACCGGCGGGCGGATTCCCGGGCGCTTGGCCAGGGCGAGCAGGATCTTGATGACGTGCGCGTCGGGGTCCTCGCCCTCCGGGGAGAGCACGACCACGGACCTGGCGGCGGCCAGGTTCATCAGGTTGAGGTCACGCGACTCGGTGGGACGTCCCGTGCGGCAGACCAGGCGGGTCTTGCCCAGGTCGCCGATGTGCTCGCGGATGTCCTCCTCCATGGCCAGCTTGTCGTGTTCGGCCAGTACGGCGATGATCGAGCCCGGCTGGCTGGCGTGTGCCTTGACCAGCTCGGCGACGATCGTGAACACCTGGTCCGACCAGCCGAGCACCACCGTGTGCCCGGACTCGACGATGCGGGAGCGGCCCCTGCGCAGCCGGTCGACCTTCTGCTTGAGGCCGTTGGACAGCAGGCCGACGAGCATGCTGACGATGAAGATGCCGCCGAGCGACCCGGCGAACATCACCGCCATATAGGCGACCGACCCCTTGTCGCTGGCCACTTTGCTCGGGGTGAGCGCGTGCATGAGCGCGATCCACAGCACCTGGCCCGGGCCGCCGACCCCGTCGGGCTCCTCCGGGGCCAGCCAGAGTGTGAGCCCGGCGACCACCGCGATGAGCCCGAACGACACCACGGCCAGCCAGCCGATCAGTGAGACCGTGCCCCTCGACATGGTGTTGTCGAACCAATACCGCGCCCGCTCGCGGAACGTCACCCTCGCCACTCCGAATACCTCCACGTTGGTGTCAGTTGACCAAGGAGACAAGGTACCGGCCCAACCGGGCGCAACGCATGGTGAGCGGTAACGTAGCCGCCATGGCGACCCCCCTGGCCCCGGACGATCCCCTATCGCTCGGTGCGTACCGCCTCGCCGGGCGGCTCGGTAAGGGCGGGCAGGGCGTCGTCTATCTGGCGCACTCCCGCGACGGCGAGGCGGTCGCGATCAAGCTGCTCAGCACCGGCGACGAGGAGACCCGCGCGCGGCTGGCGCGGGAGCTCGACGCGCTGGAGAGCATCGCCTCCTTCTGTACGGCGCGCGTGCTGGACGTCTCGATCGAGGGGCCGCGGCCCTACGTGGTGAGCGAGTTCGTGGAGGGACTGTCGCTGGCCGACCGGGCTCGCGAACGCGGCCCGTTGCGCGGCGGCGAGCTGGAACGCCTGGTGGTGGGCACCGCCACGGCCCTCGCGGCCATCCACGCGGCGGGCGTCGTGCACCGGGACTTCAAGCCGGCCAACGTCCTGCTCGGCCCCGACGGCCCCCGGGTGGTGGACTTCGGCATCGCCAGGGCGGAGGGCGCGGCGACGATGACGTCGGGGCTGATCGGGACGCCCGCCTATCTGGCGCCCGAGCAGATCGCCGGCTCGCCCGCCGCCCCCGCGTCGGACGTGTTCGCGTGGGCGGCGACGATGGTGTTCGCGGCGACGGGCCGCAGTCCGTTCGGCGCGGACACGGTGCCCGCGGTGCTGCACCGGGTCCTGCACGCCAACCCGGACCTGTCGGAGCTGCCGCCCCGGCTGCGGGGGCTGCTGGCGTCGTGCCTGTCGAAGGACCCCGCGCACCGGCCCACGGCCCGGGACCTGATGGTCTCCCTGGTCAACCCCACCTCGACACCGCCCGCCCCTTCGCCGGGCCGCCCCGCCGGAGCGCCGGGCGGCGTCCCCCATACGGGCGCCGGGGAGCATACGGGGCCGCGAGCCGCGGCGCTCACCACCGACGTCTCCACGCGTAACCGCTCGCGTGGCCTGCTGATCGGCGTGCTGGCGGCCGTGCTCGCCCTGGGCGCCGCGGCAGGCACCCTCCTCTGGATCAACCGCGCCCCGACCGGCACCGGAGCCCAGACGTCCACCAGCCACACGCCAAGCGCGCGCACCACCGCCGGGAAGACCGCCGACCAGGCGACCGAACCAACCCACGCCACCACCGATCCGACACACACCACGGGCCCGGCGACCACCACGGAGCAGAAGTCTCAAAGCGGCTCGCTGAAGATCCCCGCCGCGTTCGCCGGCACGTGGTCCGGCCGCACCACCTCCACGAACCCGATCGACGCCGACGGCGCCACCAACACGATCAAGCTGACGAGCGGCCGGTCCAGCGCCCGGTGGGAGGAGAAGGACAGCAGCGACAGCTGCACCGGCAAGATCACACTGACCAAAGTGGCCGGTACACGGCTGACCTTCACCCTCCAGCCCGAAACCGGCGGTTGCATCCCGGGCACGGTCTCGCTCACCCTCATCGGCGACAAGCTCACCTACCTCTGGCGCGACGTACCGGGCCTCGGCTTGGTGGAGGAAACCGGAGAGCTCAGCCGGAGCTGACACCCGGAGCGCCAGCAATACCTCCGGAATTGCGCAAATCCCGTCGACAGACCGGGCCGCGAACCGGGATCATTACTGTTATGTCTGTGATTAAGGAGGTTCCGTTCCCCAGTCCGGACTCCCCCGAGCTTCCGATGAACATCTGGATCGACGACGCCGACTCCGCCATCGACGTCATCGACGCTCTGGCGCTGTCGCCGTTCGCGACCGGGGTGCAGCCCTGGTCCCGCCTGGCCAACTTGGAGCGCGTACGCCCCGACGCCGCGCTCCGTCCCGAGCAGGGCCGGATCGTCCGCACCGCGCAGGTGCAGGACGGTTCCGAGTCGCGCCTGATCTGCGGCGAAGGCTGGACCTTGCGGATCATCCGGCACCGCAACCGCACCGCGACCGTCAGCGTCACGGCCGTCAGCGACGAGCTGGCCCGGTCCGTGCTGAAGGAGTGCACCGACGGCGCCGAGGAGCCGGAGCCCGACACCGACCACGTCGAGATGGGCTTCTGGTGGCGCGGCGCGCACGGCGGCACCCGCTCCGAGAAGCCGATCACCGCCTCGCCGTGGGACGAGATCAGCGGCAACTACTCCGCCCGGGTGCGCCGGTCGCTCGACGGCCTGATGACGGTCACCCCGGCCGACATCGGCGGGCGCCTCATCCTGCTGCACGGCCCGCCCGGCACCGGCAAGACCACACTGCTGCGGTCGCTGGCCAAGCAGTGGCAGGACTGGTGCCAGGTCGACTGCGTACTCGATCCGGAGCGCCTGTTCAACGAGCCGGGCTACCTGATGGAGGTGGCGGTCGGCTACGACACCGATGAGGACAAGCAGCGGTGGCGGCTGCTCGTACTGGAGGACTGCGACGAGCTGATCAGCTCGTCCGCCAAGGCCCAGACGGGTCAGGGGCTGTCGCGGCTGCTGAACCTCACCGACGGCCTGCTGGGGCAGGGCCGTGACGTGCTGGTGGCGATCACCACGAACGAGGACCTGACCCGGCTGCACCCCGCCGTCGTCCGGCCTGGCCGATGCCTGGCCCAACTCGAGATCGGCGCGCTGACCAGGGACGAGGCGGTCCGCTGGCTCGGCTCGTCACAGGGTGTCGGGCCGTCGGGGGCGACGCTGGCGGAGCTGTACGCGCTCCGCTCGGGCCGCACGATCCCGCCGCCCACCGAGGGCGAGTCCACCGGCCTGTACCTCTGACCGACCACACCGCCTCACCGGCCGGCACCTCTGACGGACTCCACCGCCTCACCGGCCGGCACCACTGACGGACTCCACCGCCTCACCGGCCGGCACCTCGGACCGCCGAGCCGCCGGCTGGGCAGCGGCCCGCCGGGCGGAAGCCGGTCAAGGCGACGTGCCCCGGCCGGCGGACCCACTCAATGAGCCGGGCGGACAAGCGGATCAGGCGAGCCGAGCGGGCAAGGGATCGGCCGAGCCTGACGTGCAAGCGGATCAGCTGAGCCAGGCGTACAGGCGGATCAGCTGAGCCGAGCGTGCAGGCGGCGCGCCTCACGGACGAAGCCGCTGCTCCCCTTGCGCCGCGCGATCTCCGCAACGCACGGCAGCTCACCCCGGGCCCCTGCCCATGCCGCCACCCGTACGGCGAAACCGAGCGCCTGCGTGTGGGCGGTCCGCGGACTCTCCCCCGGCCCCGGCAGGTAGACGGCCAGGAACCCGGCCACCACCTCCCACACCTCCACGTGCGCCCCGTGCCGAGCCGCGCTCTCCAGCGACTCGACCACCGCGCCCAGCTTGAACCAGGCCCTGCGCAGCAGCAGCGCGAGCTGCCGCCCCACCTCGGCGGCGGGCAGGTCGCCCCGCTCGGCCATCCCGACCAGCGCCCGGACCCCCGCGTTGGGCTGAGTCCCGCCCAGCCGGGAGTCTCGCTCGACCAGGAAGTACGCCAAGAGCAACGCCACCCCCTCCCCCGCCACCCCGTCCGCCCGAACCAGCGCCCGCAGGATGCCGGACTCCACCCCGAGCGCGTTCCACTGGTAGAGCAGGAACGGCAGGCAGTGCAGCGCCACCACCTCCCGGTCCGACGGCAGCACGGCGGGCCACCACGGCATGTAGACGCTGTGGCCGTCCCACCGATGCCGGTCCGGGTCGGAGAACAGGTCACGGAGCGGACCGGCCTCGCCAGACGAGAGGTCGAGCGGCAGACCGGACTCGCCGTGCCGGAGGTCGAGCGGCAGACCGGACTCGCCGTATCGGAGGTCGAGCGGCAGACCGGACTCGCCGTATCGGAGGTCGAGCGGCAGACCGGACTCGCCGTGCCGGAGGTCGATCCTGGGCACGAGGTCGGGATGCTCCCCGCCGGAGGGCTCGCGGTCGCCGGCGTAGGGCGTGATGCCGCGCGTCCACCCGACGGCGGTCACCGGCGAGGGCCGGTCGCTCATCCAACGCGCCGCCGTGCCGCCCGCCCCGGACGTCAGCCCGCCCGCACGCGCCGCCACCTCGGGCGCGACCGATCGGGGCAGCCGCAGGAGCGCCTGCCACAGGTCGGTGTCCATGGCCTTGGCACCGGTACGTTCGTAACCTTCGAGCCGGTCGACCAGCACGCCGGGATCCAGGTGCCCGGTGCCGCTCGTCGGGGTGGCCAGCAGGTACGGCGGCAGCGTGCCCGCCCGCAGCGCGGCGTGGACCTCGGCCCACCGCCGCAGCAGGAACAGGTGCTGCGGCGACACCCTCGCGGGCAACGGCAACCGCGACGACAATGACGGCGACGGCAACCGCGACGACGACGGTGACGGTGACGGCACCGACGAGGACAGCGAGGGCGGCGGGCCGAACCGGATCTCGGGGGTGACGATCTGCCTGGCCATCGCCTCGGACCATTGGTCGAGGTAGCGCCACTCCGGCTGCACGTCCAGGCGCGTCGGCCAGCTCGTCCCGCGCGCCAGTACCGAGCGGAGCAGGTCACGGTCGTCGGCGCAGAACCGGACGAACGCCGCCAGCCAGCGTTCGGCACCCTGCCAGTCCTCGCGGTCGGGGAAGACGCCCAGCTCCCGGATGTCCTCGATCAGCGGAAAGCCGGCGTCCAGCGAAGGAGACTCGGGCAGCGGCACGGGCACGAAGTCGTCGTCCTCGTCGGCCGCCACCTCACCGCCGAACACGGTGACGAGCTGTTCGCCGAGGTCCGGCGGCAGCAGCCCGAGCGCGTCACGGATGACCTCCGCGCCCGCGAGGGTGAACCGCGCGCCGTGCTTGAGCGCCAGCCGTGCGGCCCGCTCCTGGATGTCGGGGGACTCGCAGGCGAAAGCGTACGCCAGGGCCAGGGCGTACTCGTCGGCATTGTCATCGGCGTCGCGGGCGGCCTGGTCGAGCCAGGTCAGTCCGACGGACACCAGCTTCCGCTCGGGCCTGAACAGCAGCGCCTGCAGGGCCTCGGCCACGTCGGCGGGATCGAGGGCGTCGAAGCAGCGCAGGTGCCGCAGCGCCAGCTCGGCGACCACGCCCGGCGCGGCGGGCAGCAGCCGCAGGTAGTCGCGGGCCCGTGAGGCTACCTCGGTGTAGGTGGGTTCGACGAGTTCGTGCAGACGGACGAAGAAGCGCAGGTCACCGGCCGAGCCGCCGCGCAGGAAACGGCGGAGGCAGCCGTCGATCAGCAGCCCCCGGTCGATCGTGCCCTCGCTCTGGAGCACCGCCAGTGACTCCAGCCAGGTGCCGGGCTGGAGTGGCGCGGCCTGTTCCCCTTGCAGCGCCCTGCCCACGCCTTCCGCCTCGAAGATCAGCGGCAGCAGGTGGTCGCGGAGCGGATCCTCGCGCAGGCTCCGCGCGGTGGGCGATTCGCCGACCCAGGCCACCACGAGGGGGTCGTGCGCGGGCGGGACCGCGCCGCTGCGCCGGAGCAGGTGGAGCGCCAGCCACGCCGCCTGCTCGCGGCCCGAGCCTGGGCCTGGGCCTGGGCCTGGGCCTGGGCCTGGGCCTGAGCCTGGGCCTGGGCCTTTGAGCCGCAACGCCATGCGGACCGCCACGTCGGCCTGCCATTCCAGTGGCCGGGCGGCGAGCACCCGGAGCAGCGGCTCCACCGCATCCGGGTCCACCGCATCCGGCTCAACGGCGGCCGGCTCGGCTCGCCGGCCCGCGAACTCGCGGCGGTTGATCCAGGCGGCGACGGCGGCCGCGCCGCCGATGGTGCCCGCCCCTGCAACGCGCATCGGCCCGATCCAGTCATCGTCGACGTCCCCGTGCCAGTCGGATCCGTTCGGGAGCTCGAAGCGCCGCCGGACGGCCGGGAGGTGGCCGGGCAACCGTCCGGCCACCTCCTTCCGGCCTTCGTCGTCGAGCCCGAGTACGGTCTCCGCGACCTTCACCGCGTCACGGGTCGCGATGGCCTCCTCCACGGCCTCCCAAGCACTCACGCCTCGACCTCAGCCTCGGCACGGGCGGCGGACTCGGCCCCGGCACGGGCGCGGGAGGCGGACTCCGCACCAGTACCGGCACCGGCACCGGCGGCGGCCTCGGCGCGGGTCCGGGCGGCGATCCGGGCGGCGAGTACGTGCTTGCACGGGCCGCGCGACCCGGCATGGTCGAACCACCACGGGCAGGTGCAGGACCCCTCGGCGAGGCGGACCAGCCGTACGCCGCCATCGGTTGTCACTTCGGCCGTGTCGCCGGAGAGGCGCACCGCGCCGGAGCAGGCCAGCGCGCGGGCGGCGGTGAGGCGCGGGTTGAGCTCGGCGACCTGCTCCCGGTCGTAGGGGAGCTCGCGGTGGAAGTGGGCGGCCTCGTGCAGGTCGTAGCCGACGCGCCCGGACGTGCCGAGCTGGGTCAGCGCGGCGCGTACCCGCGACGGGGGCAGGCCCGAGCGGTCGGCCAGCAGCCCGAGCTCCACGGCGGGCTCGAAGTTGAGCAGCATCCCCACCACGTCGGCGTCCTCGGCGGCCTCGTCGGTGGCCAGGTCGTCGAGCACCGCGCCCTCTCCGGAGAAGCCGCGCCACGGCTGCGGCGAGATCGCCAGCGTGTAGCGCATGCCGGGCAGCTCCAGCTCCCAGGCGCTCGCCTGATGCTCGGCGCCGCCTGCCGGGCCACTCGTCTGGCGCCCGGCGCCGCCCGCCGGACCGTACACGCGCAGTGCCTTGGCGAACCTGAGCAGCGGCATCAGCGTGGCGACCCGGCCGGCCCCGGACAGGCAGACGCCGCCGGGCGCGGGCGCGGTCGCCACCCGCAGGTCGCGGCCCGCGGGGACCGCCCAGACGGTCGCGTTCGCCCGCTTCGGCAGCGAGCGCAGGAAGCGTACGGCCTGCGGTCCGCGCAGCTCGGCCCGCAGGTCGAAGGCGGCCGCGATCACCTGCACCTCGGCGAAGCCGCGCAGCCACCGTGACGGCAGCGGCACCTTCTTCTCCACGACCGCGCCGTCGAGCGTGGTCACCGCCATCTCGTCGGGCCCGACGCCCAGGTGGAGCGGGTCCCGGCCGCCCACCCTGGCCAGCGCCTCGCGGAGCGGGCCGTTGACGTCGACGTTCGTGGTGCCGCGGTCGAGCACGTCGCCGTCGAGGGCGAGCACGTCGAGCCGGGCGTAGACGCCGCCGCAGGCGGAGAACGACTCGAACCTGAGCCGGTCCCCGTCACAGGTCACCACCGGGTCGCGGGTCCAGCCGGGGCGGGGCTGGTGGTAGCGGGTGAGCGCCACGTCGGCCACGGCCAGCAGGCCCGCGGCGGCCGGCGCCGCCTGGGTGAGCAGGCCGCTGAAGAATCGGGGATGGGTCTGGGGACCGGATAACGCCGTCCCACCGGACGTCGAGAGACCGAGTCTGCCGTCGGCGAGCAGGGAGGGTCCGGCGTAGGAATACGCCTGCACTGCTTGAGTCATGGCCGGAACATTAGAGATCACCACCGACAAGATCACCGCAGTACGTAAACCATCCGATGCGCGACAACCGGTGCGAAACCACAATGGGTTCGGTGCTCACCGTGGACCTGGCTCGCGTCGCCTTCGCCCGCTTCGCCATGCCGGCCACCCCTTTGACCTCATGGACCAGCCCGGAACACCGGATCGGCTTCACCGCCACCCAGCTGGTCCCCTCGTGGACCGCGCTGACCCCGCCCGGCACGTGGATCGAGGTGGAGCTGCAGGTCAGGGTATCGACGGGCGAGCTGTCGAAGTGGTACGTCATGGGCCGCTGGGCCGAGCACGGCGAGGTCCGCACCTCGATTCCCGGCCAGGGCGACGAGGACGGCGACGTGGCCGTCGACACGTTCGTGGCGCGGCGGCCGGTCACGGCCTACCGGGTGCGGGTCACGCACCACGGAGCGGGCGCCCGCGTGGACTGCCTGGGCGTGATGGCCTCCGCCCTCTCCCAGCGTCCGCCCGTCCTGAGCCGTCCCGGTAAAGCCGAGGCCGTCGAACTGGTGGTGCCCCGGCACTCCCAGTACACCCACGCCGGTCACCATCCGGAGCTGGACGGCGGGGGCGCCAACTGGTGCAGCCCCGCCTCGGTGGCGATGGTCGTCGGCTTCTGGGGCCGCGGTCCCGGTCCTGAGGAGCTGGCCTGGGTGGTGGCCGGCGACCCGAGTCCCGTGGTCGACCACGCCGCGCGCGGCACGTTCGACCACAGCTACCAGGGCACCGGCAACTGGCCGTTCAACGTGGCCTACGCGGGCCGTTTCGGGCTGGCCGGGTTCGTGACCAGGCTGCGGTCGGCGGCCGAGCTGGACCTGTTCGTCCGGGCGGGGATCCCGGTGATCGTGTCGCTGGCGTTCAAGGCGCACGAGCTGCCGGGGTCCGGCTACTCCTCGGGCGGGCACATCCTGGTCGTCACCGGTTTCACCGCCGAGGGCGACGTCGTCGTCAACGACCCGGCCGCGCCGAGCGACGCCGACGTGCGCCGGGTCTATCCGCGGGCCGCGTTCGAGAACGTCTGGCTCAGGAGCTCGGGCAGCGGCGGCATCGTGTACGTCATCCACCCGCCCGAGCATTCCTTGCCCCCTTCCCCCGGCAATTGGTGACATATGAGCATTCGACCGATCGATGTGGCCCGTACCGATGGCGGCCCTCAGTGGGTGGAGGCCATCGCCACGCCCGCCGGGCTGGAGGTCTGGTGGGACGAGCCGCGCCCGCACGAGGGCGGCCGGCGCTGCGTGGTGCGCCGCCTGCCGGACGGCTCGCGGGTCGACGCCCTGCCCCAGGGGTGGAACGCGCGCAACCGCGTGGTCGAGTACGGCGGCCGGTCCTGGCGCCCGCTGCCCGGCGGCGGCCTGGTCTTCACCAACTGGACTGACCAGCGCGTCTACCGCCTGGACGGCCCATCCACGAGCGAGATGGCCGGTGAGCCCGTGGCGCTCACGCCTGAGGGGTCGGCGCGCTACGCCGATCTCTACCTGCCGCCCGGGCGGGACGAGGTGTGGGCCGTGCGCGAGCAGGACGACATGCGCGACCTGGTCGCGGTGCCCCTCGGCGGCGGCCCGCTCCGCGTGATCACCAAAGCCCAACATTTCCTGATGAACCCCCGCATCTCCCCCGGCGGCGGATATGTCGCCTGGATCGGCTGGGACCACCCGAATATGCCCTGGGACGGCACCGAACTGTGCGTCGCCCCTCTCGACCAGGACGGCGCCGCCGGACCGTACCAGGTGATCGCGGGCGGCCCGGCGGAGTCCGTCATCCAGGCGGAATGGCGCGACGAGCACACCCTGTACGCGGTCACCGACCCCACCGGCTGGTGGAACATCCACCTCATCGCCCGCGACGGCTCTGGCTCCCGCAACCTCACCCCGATGGAGTCCGAGGTCGGCGCCGCGCCCTGGAAGCCTGGCAGCACCTTCTTCGCGATCGCCGGTGACCGCCTGGTGCTCGTGCACGGCACCGCCGGCCGCCGCCTCCTGAGCGTCCTGGACCCGGAGCGCGGCGACCTGCGCGAGCTCGGCGGCGAGGCGACGTACTGGGCTCCGACGATCTCGGCCGCCGAGGGCAAGGCCGTGTCGGTGTCCGCCACGCCGTACACGCCGGCGGAAGTGACCGTGGTCGACCTCGACAGCGGCGCGCACGAGACGGTGTCGGCGCCGAAGCCGCTGCCCGACCGGGCGCTGCTGCCGACTCCCGAGACGGTCACGATCGAGGGCGTGCACGCGCACCTGTACCACCCGACCGGCGTCGAGGGCCCCGCGCCGTACGTGATCTTCGCGCACGGCGGGCCCACCGGCACCTACACGATGACGCTCGACCTGGAGGTCGCCTACTTCACCAGCCGGGGCCTCGGCGTGGCCGAGGTGAACTACGGCGGCTCCACCGGCTATGGCCGTGCCTACCGCGAGCGGCTGCGGCACGAGTGGGGCGTGGTCGACGTGGACGACTGCGCCAGGGTGGCGCGTGGGCTGGTCGAGCTGGGCCGGGCCGACGCGGCCAGGATCGCGATCCGCGGCGGCAGCGCCGGTGGCTGGACCACGGTCGCGGCGCTGGTGCACAGCGACGTGTTCGCGGGCGGCGTCGCGCACTACGCGATCACCGACCCGGAGAGCTGGGCGGCCGAGACGCACGACTTCGAGTCGCGCTACCTCGACGGCCTGATCGGGCCGCTGCCCGAGACCCGGCAGCGCTACACCGACCGCTCGCCGCTGCTGCACGCCGCGCGGGCCTCCGGGCCGTGCCTGATGCTGCACGGCCTGGAGGACGCGATCGTGGACGTGGGCCAGGCCGAGCGGTTCGTCGCCGAGCTGGACCGGCACGGCAAGCAGTGGGCCCTGCTCACCTTCGCCGGTGAGCAGCACGGCTGGCGCCGGGAGGAGACTATCGTGGCGGTCCTGGAGGCTGAGCTGGCCTTCTACGGATTGATCTTCGGGTTCGAGACGCCCGAGGTGGCACCGCTTGAGCTGAAGGGACGGCCGTGAAGAGCGTCGGCGAGATCTGCTCGGACCTGATCAGGTTCGACACCACCAACCCGGGGTCCGGCGAGCGCCCGGCGGCCGAGTACGTGGCCACGTTGCTGGCCGACGCCGGTCTGGAGCCGGTGGTGTTCGAGTCGGCGCCGAAGCGGACGACCGTGGTCGCCAGGATCGACGGCGACTCCCGCGACGCGCTGCTCATCCACGGCCATCTCGACGTGGTGCCCGCCGACCCGGCCGAGTGGCGGATGCACCCGTTCTCGGGTGAGATCACCGACGGCTGCGTCTACGGCAGAGGCGCGGTCGACATGAAGGGGTCGTGCGCGATGACGCTCTCGACCGTGCTCGGCATGGCGGCGAACGGTCTGCGTCCCAAGCGCGACCTGGTGCTGGCGTTCCTGGCGGACGAGGAGGCGACGGGCGACTACGGCTCGCGGCACGCCGTCACCGAGCACCGAGACCTGTTCGACGGCGTGACGGAGGCGATCAGCGAGTCGGGCGGTTTCAGCGTCGCCGACGGAGACCACCGCGTCTACCCGATCGCCGTGGGCGAGCGCGGCACGGCCTGGATGAAGCTCACCGCCCACGGCGTGGCCGGCCACGGCTCCAGGCCCGCGGTGGACAACCCGGTCGCGACGCTGGTGCACGCCCTGTCGCGGGTGGCCGCCCACCAGTGGCCGGTACGCCTGACGCCGTCGGTCGCGGCGCTGCTCCAGAGCCTGTCGGAGATCACCGGCCGGTCCATCGACCTCGACCGCCTCGACGAGGAGGCGGCCCGGCTGGGGCCGCTCGGCCACCTGTTCAGGGCGCAGATCCGCAACTCGGCCAACCCGACGATGCTCGACGCGGGCTACAAGGTCAACGTCGTGCCGTCCACGGCCCACGCGCACGTGGACGGCCGCTACCTGCCGGGGCTCCAGGAGGAGTTCCTGTCGACCATGGACGAGCTGCTCGGGCCGAAGATCACCAGGGAGTTCGTCAATCTGGAGGACGCGCCGGCCGCGCCGTTCCCCTCGCCGTTCTTCGACTCGCTCGCCGGCGCGCTCGTGGCCGAGGACCCGCTCGCCCGGCCGGTGCCGTACGTCATGAGCGGCGGCACCGACGCCAAGTCGTTCGCCGGCATCGGCATCAAGGGATACGGGTTCGCGCCGCTCATGCTCCGGCCGGATCTGGACTACTTCGGGATGTTCCACGGGAAGGACGAGCGGGTGCCGGTGGAGGGGCTGGAGTTCGGCACCCGCGTGCTGACCCGGCTGCTCACCTAGGGCCGAACCAGGTGTCGAGCGCCTCGGCGAGGCCGTCCCCACCGGCCCAGGCGACGTAGCCGTCCGGGCGTACCAGCAGGTCGGCTTGATCCGGCGCGCCGTCAAGCACGCGGAGGTGGTCTTCACGGCCCTTGGCGGCCGCGCGGGTTTCGGGCGAACCCGTCAGCAGGCCGCGACCGTCCACCAGCAGTTCCCTGATCCAGCCGGCGCCCTCGATCTCCCAGTCCGGCATGAACCGCCCGGCCAGCGGACGCGACGCGTCCGGCGCGTAGTCGATGTCCGTGCCGTTGACCATGTCCATGAAGTGCCGCTTGGCCTCGGGGAGCTCCAGCGTCTCGGACAGCACCTCGCGCAGCGCGTCGACCTGCGGCCCCGGCCGCATCAGGGCGACCTGGGCCCTGGTGTTGCGCAGGACGCGGGCCGCCACCGGGTGCCGTTCGGCGGTGTAGGTGTCCAGGAGCCGTTCGGGCGCCTGGCCGCGGACCACCAGGGCGAGCTTCCAGCCCAGGTTCGCCGCGTCCTGGAGGCCGAGGTTGAGGCCCTGCCCGCCGAGCGGCGAGTGGACGTGCGCCGCGTCCCCGGCGAGCAGAATGCGGCCTCGGCGGTAGGTCTCGGCGTGGCGGGTGTTGTCGCTGTAGCGGATGGCGGCCTCCAGCCTGGTGACGACCGCGTCCGTGCCGCTGGCCCGCCGGATGCTCTCCTGCATCTCCTCCGCGGTGACCGGCAGGTCCCGCTCGACGGGACCGCCGTCGAACTCGATGGTGGCGATCTCCCCCGGCACCAGCGACAGGTTCACCAGGCCGCCGGGGCCGCGCAGGGACGAGGTGATCGCGCCGGGGTCGGCCAGCTCGGCCAGCGCGGTGCGCCCGGTCATGGTCGCGGACGTGCCCGAGAACGGGATGCCGGACCGCTTGCGCACGAAGCTCCGGCCGCCGTCGCACCCCACCAGGTACCCGCCTCGTACGGTCCCGCCGTCCGTGAGCGTGGCCACCACGCCGTCGCCCTCGTCGGCGAGCTCGACGACCCTGCACCCGGACCGCACCGCGACGCCGAGCTCGGCCGCGCGGTCGGCCAGGACCTGCTCCAGCTGGTGCTGCTTGAGCAGGAGCATCTCGGGGGTCCTGTTGCCGGGCTCGCCGACCAGCGGCAGGCCGCTGAAGTGCCCGCTGCTCACGCCCTGCCGGAGGGTGCTCACGAGTCCGGCGACGATGTCGCCCTCCGCCGGCTCCCGATCGGTCGCCAGCTCGTCGAACAGCGCCCACTGCGCCTCGGCCAGCGGCTCCACCAGACCACGTAGCCCCAGCGTGTGCATGGTGCGCCCGTTGAGCGAGCGCATCCCGAGGCTGCGCGTGACCCGTTCCCGGCCGGTGGCCGCCTCCAGCACCAGCGGGTCCACGCCCGCCAGCTTCAGCTCGCAGGCCAGCAGCAGGCCGACCGGCCCACCGCCGACGATCAGTACGTCCGCGTCCACGGCATCTCCCTACTTACGGTGTATGCTTACGCCGTAAGTAGAAACATACACCGTAAGCTCTGTCAACCGGAGAGCTACGGCAAGAGGAGCGACCATGGCCCGGCGCGAGCCGCTGAACAGGGAGAAGATCCTGGACGCGGCCCTGGAACTGGCCGCGGAAGAGGGCCTTGAGGGGCTGTCCATGCGGCGACTGGCGAAGACCCTCGGCGTCGAGGCGATGTCGCTCTACAACCATGTCTCCAACAAGGCCGACATCCTGAACGGCCTGGCGGAGCGCGCCTTCAGCCAGGTGGAGCCGCCCGACCCGGCGCTGCCGTGGCAGCAGCGGCTCCGGGCCATGGCGCTGAGCATGTACGAGGTGTTCGGCCGCACCCCGGTGGTGCCGATAGCCCTGATGACCGACCAGGCGAACCCGACCTCCGCACGGGCGCTGACTCCGCTCGACAGCCTGGTCGGCGCCCTGTACGAGGCCGGTTTCGACGACGCGGGGGTGTGGCGCGCGCTCGGCGCGGTGAACGGCCTGCTCTTCGGGTCGCTGCTGATGTCCACGGGAGGGTTCACCGGCGACTTGAGCGAGTACGCGGGCCGGCAGGAGGTCGGCGTCTACATCCGGGAGATGGACCCGGCCCAGCTCCCCCATTTCAGCAGGCTGCTGCGGAACATCCCGCCGACCGGTCCGGCCAAGGACTTCGAACAGGCCCTGGACATGCTCATCCTAGGACTGGAACAAAGCATTCCGTTCTGATACTATGGAGACATAACAACACGAACGGAAGGATCTCTGATGAGCGGCTGGAACGTCATCGATGCTTCGCACGAGGCACTCCGCCAGGCCGTCCGCGGCGTCCCGGCCGGCGGCTGGAACCTCCCGACGCCCTGCGAGCAGTGGAACGTCACCCAGGTGCTCCAGCACGCCGCGGGCGACCAGGTGGGCTTCGCCGCCTTCCTCACCGGCGAGCCGGGACCCGCCGAGAACCCGTTCGAGCCGTCGGGCGAGCTGACCGAGGACCCGCTGGCGTACGTAGAGGCCGCACTGGAGCGCTCGTCCAGGGCCTGGGCCGGTGTCGACAAGAACGCCGAAGAGGTGCCCGTCCCGGTGCCGCCGAACAAGATGGCGCCCGCGCTGGGCGCGGGCGCCTGCGCGCTCGACGCGGCGGTGCACGCCTGGGACATCGCCCTGGCCACCGGACAGCCCTCGCCGCTGACCCCGGAGCTGGCCGGAGAGCTGCTGCCGGTGGCCAGGAGCATCGTCGAGCCGCTGCGCCAGTGGGGCGCCTACGCCGCGGTGGTGCCCGCCGAGCCGGGCGACGACGAGGTGGCGGAGCTCCTCCGCTACCTGGGCCGCAACCCGGCCTGGACCGCCTGACCGCCCGGGACCGTGCGCGTCAGCGGAGCTTGCCGCGCACGGTCCGCCGCACGACCAGACCGAACATCGCCACCGAGGCCACCGTCAGGATCCCCGCCTCCGTCCACTGGAAGCGCCAGAAGCGGGCCGGCGGGTGGTAATAGACGACGAACCGGTATCCCTTGCCGAACAGGCACCGCTCCCACGCCTCGGCGTTGCGGTTGCTCTGCCCGACGTCCACCCGGCGCGGGCACACCCCGGCGGCCGGGCTCTCCACCTCCCTGCCCGACGGCTCCTCCCACGCCACGCCGACCAGCCGTACGTCGGGATCGTCCATCACGACACCGTTCGTCAGCTCGGCCCGCGCCGGCTCCGCGTAGTAGTCGCTCACCGCGAACAACGTGAACATGCTCGCCACGATCCCGGCCACGACCAGCGCCATGGCGGGCACCGTCCGCCGGAACAGCGACCCGGCCAGCGTGCCGAGCGCGAACGCGAACAGCCACCACGCCGCCGGCGCGACCCCGACCATGTTGAACACGCCGATGTTGCCGAACGACGAGTCGATCCCGCTGCGGAACACCGGCCGCCACAGGCTCACCATCAGCGACAGCACCAGCCCGCCGGCTACCGCCGCCCCGCCCAGCACGGCGAGCTTGACCGCCAGCCAGCGCCCCACCGGCAGCGACTGGGTCCAGGCCAGCCGGTGGGTGCCCCGCTCGTACTCGCGGCCCAGCAGCGGCGCGCCCCAGAACGCGCCGATCAGCGCGGGCAGCACCAGCGGCATCCAGCCGAAGATCGTATAGACCGCGTCGTAGCGCTGGCCCAGCACCACGTCCAGTTCGCCGCAGGCCGCCGCGGGCCCCGGACAGCCGGGCGGGGCGTGGCCGGCGATGTAGAGCTTCGCCTCCACCGCCGAGCCGAGCAGCAGCAGCCCGAGCGCGGCCAGGAACCCGGCGGTGATCACCATCTGCGACCGGTGCTGTCGCCAGGTCAGCCAGATCATCCGCGCACCCCCGCCAGCCCCGGCAGCGCCGCCGACTCGGGACTGCGCAGGTAGGCCATGACCAGCTCTTCCAGCCCGGCCGGCCGTACGTTCCAGCGCGGATCCAGCACGGGCTCGCCCCGCACGAGCAGCGTGGCCTGCCGTCCGGTACGCGTGGCACCGACGACTCGTGCCCTGGCCGCCAGGCCGTCGGCCAGCTCGGCGGGGCCGGACAGCACGCGGTGCTCGGCCAGGAGCTCCTCGACGTCGCCGCTGACCTGCAGCCGCCCGCCGTTCAGCACGACCAGCCAGTCGCAGGTGTCCTCCAGGTCGGAGACCACGTGCGAGGACAGCAGCACGCTCAGCCCGCGGTCCGCGACCTCGGCCATGATCGACCGCATGACGTCGTGCCTGGCCAGCGGGTCCAGGTTGGCCAGCGGTTCGTCCAGCACGAGCAGGTCGGGGTGCCTGGCCAGCACGAGCGTGAGCGCGACCTGGGCCTGCTGTC
This sequence comes from Nonomuraea sp. NPDC049141, assembly GCF_040648415.1. Lineage (NCBI taxonomy): Bacteria > Bacillati > Actinomycetota > Actinomycetes > Streptosporangiales > Streptosporangiaceae > Nonomuraea > Nonomuraea sp. NPDC049141. Next base: position 568,514 of record NZ_JBEZDR010000004.1, on the reverse strand, counting down.
CGCCGGAGAGCTTGCCCACCTTCCCGTCGAGCCCGATGCCGAGCTCCTGGAGCCTGCTCCGTGCGGCCTCGTCGTCCCAGCCGGGGTTGAGCCGGCGGCCGAACGCGAGCATCTCGGCGACGGTGAAGCCGTCGTACAGCGGCTTGTCCTGGGCCATGAAGGCCGCCTCGCCGTACACCGTGACCGAGCCCCGGTCGGGGGTGATCAGGCCCGCGGTGGCGTGCATGAGCGTGGTCTTGCCCGCGCCGTTCGGCCCGACGAGCGCGGCGACCCGCCCGGCCGGGACGGAGAGCGAGCAGTCGCGCAGCGCCCACGTGCGCCGGTAACGGACGCCCAGTCCCGTCGCCTCCAGCACGGGCCTCACGCCACCCCCTCCTTCATCGCGTCGGTCACGACGACGTTGAACAGCGCCCGAAGATCATCCAGATCGAGCCCCGCCTCGCGCGCCTCCCCCACCCACCCCTCCAGGCTCCGGCGCAGCCGGGTATGGTCGGCGAGCGTCGCCCCGGCGATCGACTGGAGCACGAACGTCCCCTGCCCGGGCCGCCCCTCGACCAGCCCTTCGCGTTCGAGCTCGCGGTAGGCCTTGAGCACGGTGTTGGGGTTGATCGCCAGTTTTTCGACGACCTCGCGCGCGGTGGGCAGCTGGTCGCCCGACCGCAGCGTCCCGAGCCGGAGCGCCTGCTTGACCTGGTGGACAAGCTGCAGGTACGTCGACACCCCCGAGCCGCGGTCCAGAGAGAACTCGATCACCAAAAAACACCCTTTCCCTAATTCAATAGGGAAAGGGTGTTGGACAGAGGCGCTCCTTGTCAACCGAACGCGGCCACATCACATTCCGCCACTACTGCTACCTTTATGCGCTTTAGTCCGTCTATGTAGGTTGAGGTGCAGGGGTGCGGCGGTTCGGGACAGTGATCGGTAGCGTGACGGCGGGATGCCTGCTGGCGGGATGCTCCGCCCTGCCCAGCCTGCCAGGGCTCGGCAAAGCGGCGGAGCCGAAGGCGGCACCGACCTCCGCCACGACCTCACCGGGGGCCGGCCGCTCGGTGTCGGACGAAGAGGGCCGCACGATCATCGCCGAGTACATCAAACGCAACAACGCCGCCAACCGGGCCAGGAGTGAGAAGCTGCTGGCCGGGTTCGAGGGTGGGTCCAGCTTCGCCATCGACAAGGCCGCCTACACCTCCAGCCGGCTGCTGACCAAGCAGGCCGACTACACCTACAAGCCCTTCGCCTACACCAAGCCCACCTACTACGCGCCGCCCGCCGGCGGCGCGTCCTGGTTCCTCACCACCGCGCACTGGCAGCGCGGCAAGGAGACGGCCAAGGAGGTGACGTACCTGCTGTTCGCGCGGGAGGCGGCCGGCTGGCGGCAGGTGTACTCCCCCGACTCCTACGAGGACACGGCCGACAAGCTGCCGAGCCTCAAGACCGACGGCGCGGGCGCCGCCGCCGAGGTGGCCCAGGCGGACGGCAAGGGGCTGCTCATGGCGCCCGGCGACTTCGCCCGGCGCTACGCGGCCCACCTCAGCGGCAAGGGCACCGCGGCCGACAAGACCCTCTTCGCCGCCGACGACATCTCCACCGGCGCGGCGTCGAACCGCGCGAAGATGGCCAGGTACGCGAAGCTCACCGAGGTGGTCCGCCCCGCCACCGGCTACCCGTCGTACGCGCTGCGCACCGCCGACGGCGGCGCGCTGACCTTCACCACGCTCCAGCGGGACAGGCGTTACGACGTACGGCAGGGCCCGGAGCGCAACTACGTCTTCCAGAAGGACAGCGGCCTGCTGCGTGGCCACTACTACAACTCCATGAAGATGACCGAGCTGATCCAGGTGGCGGCGCACATCCCGCCCAAGGACGGGAAACCCGCCCAGGTCCAGGTGGTGGCCGGCTACTCCGGCCTGACGGCCGGCAGTGGCCGCTGATGACCGGCCTCGGCTGAACTCGCTCTTGGGCCGTTCCTGGAACTCGCCGTCTCCCCGGCGAGCAGGATGCGGCCCCGGCGGTAGGTCGCGGAATGCGCCACAATGCCTGATGTGATTGTGGACAAGGCGATCTACTGCAACGGCGTGCGCGAGACCATCAGCGGCGACATCAGTGACGCCTTCGGTGACGCCCGGGCCAGAGGCGACTGCTTCTTGTGGATCGGCCTGCACGAGCCCACCCAGGAGGAGTTCGACCTCATCACCCAAGAGGTGAAGCTACATCCGCTGGCCGTGGAGGACGCCATCCACGCCCACCAGCGGCCCAAGCTCGAACGCTATGACGACACCCTGTTCATGGTGCTCAAGCCGCTGCTGTACGTGGAGGAGAGCTCCGACATCGAGGTCGGTGAGATCAACCTGTTCCTGGGCCGCGACTTCGTCATCAGTGTCCGGCACGGCCAGGCCAACCCGCTGGCCGGGGTGCGCCGGCGCATCGAATCCGATCCCGAACTGCTGGCCGCCGGGCCCTCCGGAGTGCTCTACGCGATCTGCGATCAGGTCGTGGACACGTACTCACAGATCTCCCACGAGATCGAACACGACCTCATCGTCCTGGAGCGACGCGTCTTCAGCGGCGAGCAGGCCGATGTCACCGAAGACATCTACTCCCTCAAGCGCGAGGTGCTGGAGTTCCGCGCAGCCCAAGATCCTCTGGTGCCGGTTCTGGAGGAGATCGTCAAAGGCCGGGTGGAGTTGTGCACGGTCGCCCGTGACCAATTCCGTGACGTCCTGGACCACCTGCTCCGCGTGGACGCCCAGGTCGACGAGCACAACGAACTGCTCACCAGCGCCCTGAGCGCTCATCTGGCCCTGGTGAGCCGTGAGCAGAGCGCGGCGGCCATTCAGCAGAACGTCGACATGCGCAAGATCTCCTCGTGGGCGGCCCTCATCGCCGTCCCCACCATGATCGCCGGGATCTACGGCATGAACTTCGATCACATGCCCGAGCTGCACTGGCTGCTCGGCTATCCCCTCAGCCTGAGCCTCATGGTCATCGTCACGTTCATCGTCCACCGGTTGCTGCGCAAGAGCGGGTGGTTGTGAAGAGGTACTTACGACCGGACATGACAGCCCCGTCAGAGCGTGGTGGCGAGCGATCGGAGCTCGGCGATCACCTCCGCGCCGGTGGGTGAAGCGGATGACTTTCGCCTCGACCTGCCAGATCCACCTGGACCACTGGTCATCCGGCCGGATCACGCTGGTCGGCGACGCGGGGAACTGCGCCGCGCCGACCAGCGGCATGGGCACCTCACAAGCGCTGATCGGCGCGTGGACGCTCGCCCGCGAGCTGGCGTCGGCGGGCGGCACAGGCGTCACCGTGGCCCCTGTGGCGCGCGGGCCGGAGTGACAGGGCGTGGGCTATGAGGGCCTCAGCCGAAATCGCGGTGGCGGAGGGCGAGTAGCCCGCCACCGAGCAACAGCGCCGACAGCGCGACCATGGTGAGGGCGGGCGCCGGGTCGAAGGGGGCTCCGGCGACGGTGTTGGGGATGTAGTGGAAGGGCTCGAAGGGAGTCCCGCCCCAGAGTCCGTACAGGGGGCCGGCGGCCCGTCCCATGACCGCCACCGCGATCCAGATGATCCAGCCGATCACCACGGAGGCCCTCGGGACCAGGCCGTAGGCGAGCACGCAGACCGCCCCGACCAGCCAGGCGGCGGGGATGGTGCCCAGGGTTCCGGCGAGGATGCGGGCGATGTCCACCGCGGGATCGCCGACGAGGAACGCGTAGAACGTACCGAAGACGACTCCGGCGACGGCGAGCAGGGCCGCCGTGCCCAGGCCGGTCACCACCAGTTGCCCGGTGGCCCAGCGCAGCCGGGTCATCGGGGTGGCCTGTACGGCTTCGGCGCGGCCGGCGGTCTCGTCGGCGCGCAGCCGCTGGACCATGAGGACCGGGTAGAGCGCGATGACGTGAGCGAAGATCAGGATGATGGCCCAGAGCGCGAAGTCGACCGCCCCGCCTCCCGGACTGCCGCCGAAAGCCTCCAGCAGGTTGTCGACCGTTACGCCGGGCGCCTCGGTGAACTGGTACACCAGGGTGCTGACGCCGCCGGCCGCAGCCGCGAAGCAGGCGATTCCGGCGGCCCAGGTGACCAGCAGGCCGCGGTGGAGCCGCCAGGACAGGCTGATCGGGCCGCGCAGGCCGGGGGCGGTCGCGGGCCCGCGACGCTCGTGGATCAGTCCGGCGCCGAGGTCGCGACGGCCGGCCAGGCGGTAGGCGATGGCCGTCAGCGCGGCGGTCACCGCTGCTGGAATCGCCAGCAGCCACCAACGATCACTCCAGTACGGCTCCACCAGATGGCTCCAGCCGATCGGGGAGATGTACTTCATCCAGTACTGTCCGGAGGCGTCGCCGGCGTAGCGCAGGATGTAGGCGAGGCCGAGCACGGACAGGCTGATGGCTCTGGCCATACGGGCGGTCTGCGCGAGTTGGGCGGCCACGGCGGCGATGGCGCCGAACACCCACCCGGCCATGGTGACGGCCGCGCCGTAGTCGATCGACCCGGCCGGATCCAGCCCGATCCCGATCAGCGCGATCGTGGTCGACGCGCCACCGGCGAGGCTGACCCCGCCCGCCACCAGCAGGGCCGCGGCCAGGGGAGCCTGGCGGCCGAGCACACCCGCGCGCAGCAGCTCGATCCGGCCGGACTCCTCGTCGGCGCGCGTGTACCGGACGACGGCCATCAGGGCGGCCAGCCCGTTCAGCACGTAGAGGAAACCGCCGCTGCGCCAGGCCGCCATATAGCCCAGGTCAGGCACGACGAAGCCGCCGCCGAGCGCCCGGAAGAAGCTGTTGCGGTTGATCATCGTGGTGTAGGTCGTCATCAACTCGGGGGTGGGCATGGCCCGGTTGATGTAGGAGACCAGCACCAGGGCCAGGGCGACGAGCAGGATGATCCACCACGGCGCGATGCGTCTTTCGCGGCGCAGCGCCAGCCGTGCCGACCGAGCCGTCCCGGTGAGCGCGTTCATCGGACCGCCTCCGCGCGCGTCGCGCCGGCCCTGTCGTAGTACCGCAGGAACACCTGCTCGAGCGTGGGCGGTTGGCTGAGGAGGCTACGGACACCGAGGGAGGCGAGGCACCGCAGCGCCGGGGCGAGCGTGTCGGCCTCGACATCGAAGCGCACGAGCCCGTTCTCCGTCCGCAGATCGTGCACTCCCGGCAGCTCGGCGAGCTCGCGGGGAGAGCCGGCGGGCGCGCCGGGAGCGGCGGAGAGCTCGGCCTGGATGGAGGTGCGGGTCAGGTGGCGCAGGCCGGGCAGGCCGCCGGTGTCGATCGTCCGGCCGTCGCGGATGATGGTGACCCGATCACACAGCTCCTCGACCTCGGTGAGGATGTGGCTGGACAGCAGCACGGTACGGTCGCCTCGCCGCCGCGTCTCACGAACCACGTCGCGGAACACCGCCTCCATCAACGGGTCCAGGCCCGCGGTGGGCTCATCGAGGATCAGCAGCTCGGCGTCGGAGGCGAGCGCGGCGATCAGCGCCACCTTCTGCCGGTTGCCCTTGGAGTAGGCGCGGACCTTGACCCTGGGGTCCAGGTCGAAGCGTTCGATCAGCTCTTGACGTCGGGCACGGTCGGCGCCGCCACGCGACTGCAGGAGAAGGTCGATGACCTCGCCGCCGGACAGGCCAGGCCAGAGCGTGACGTCTCCGGGCACGTAGGCCAGCCGGGAATGCAATCTGGTCGCGTCGTCCCACGGGTCGCCGCCGAGCAACCGGGCGGTGCCCGCGTCGGCGCGCAGTAAGCCGAGCAGGATCCGGATCGTGGTGCTCTTCCCGGCACCGTTCGGTCCGAGGAAACCGTGCACCTCGCCGGTGTTCACGGTCAGGTCGAGCCCGTCCAGCGCCCTGGTGCGGCCGAACGTCTTGACCAGACCGCTCACTGAGATGGGAGCTGTCATCGTGAGCCTTTCTCGTGGGCGCCGATCCTCTGTTCGCGGCGCCGCGTCCCGGATCCGAGCGTCAGCGGCCCGATCAGGGCCGTGCTCCTATCCACACGTATATCTGACTACGCAACGAGAAAGCCTACTATACGCATGTGTAGCCGACCAGCAGCCCTCCTGACAGGCTCAGCAACAAATGCACTATCTGGTGGTATCTTGCCGATGATCGGAGAACCGGCGTGCGGAGACGACAAGGTGGGCCGCCAACGGCGTCCTCGTGGGCGAGCAGTCGAAGGTCGAGACGGACTTCACCGTGCCCGCGCGAGAGGCCGCCTACCGCCTCGTCTTCGAGACCGAGCGCGGTGCGCCCGCGACGCTGTCCACGCGCGTGTCCGCTATGTGGGGACGTTCCGGTCTGAGCCAGAAGCACACTACCGACACGCGCAGCCGCGCGGGCGTGTCGCCCGAGACCTACCACAGGTCGGCGGCCGCCCTACGGCGCCAGGCCGAGATCAACGGGTCGGCGGCCGTTCTAGGGCGCCAGGTCGGGATCAACGGGTCGACCGGAGCCGCTCCAACGGGTCGACCCGGGGCGCGTCAGCCGAACTTGCTCTTCGGCCGCTCCTGGAGCTCGCCGTCGAGGTAGATGTCGAGCTTCTCGTTGTAGAACGCGACCAGCCCCGCGACCCGCTCGCTCTCCGGCAGCGGCGTCCGGTACGACCAGGCGAGGTCCTTGCGGCCGTTGACCGTCCAGTACTCCGCCGTGCCCTTGTACGGGCAGTGGGTGGCGGTGTCGGTGTGTTCGAGCAGGTCGAACCGGACATCCACCTTGGGCAGGTAGTAGCGGGCAGGCAGGCCCGTCTCGAAGAGGATGCGGGGGCTGCGCGAGTCGGCCACCGTCACGCCGTCGACCTCGACGCGTACGTGCCGCGAGCTCGGCAGGATGTCGACCCTGGTGTACGGGTCGCGCGGGTGGAAGAAGACCTCCTCGTCCTCCTCGAACCAGGCGTCCATGGCGTCCCACTCGAAGCGGATGTGCCCGCGGATGTCCTCCAGCGGCGACTCCGGGTACGCCAGGGCCCCCTCCGGGGCCTCCGCGCCTCCCGAGGTGACCGTGTAGACCACGCCGTCCCCCCGGCTGGGCGAGTGCTTGGTCGCGCCCGTCTGCTTGAGCGCGGCCTCCTCCACGTCCGCCAGCGGGAAGTAGTACGTCGGGTAATAGGGGATTTCCCACACCAGGAGGGCGTGAGTGGTGTCGGCCACCACCCGGCCGCCGAGGTAGGTCCTGATCCGCTTGGCGGAGCGCTCGACACGCACCCGGCCGCGGCTCGTGGCTTCCTTCGCTTCCATGCTCGCGGCAACCACCAACCAGTCGCGGCTATTCCACCCGATTACCCGGTAATTGCCCGCCCTCTGGCGCGGGCCCAACGCCACGAAGCTCTTATGACAGGCCGAAAGCCGCCAGCGTCGCCCAAGTCGCCGCCGTGCCCACCAGCGTCCCCGCCGCCACCTGCGCCCACGTGTGGTGGGCCAGTCGTACCCGGGCCCAGCACACCAGCGCCACGACGGCCGCCCCGACGAGCGCGGTCGGCGCCACGGGCAGGACATGGGCCAGCACCACCACGGTCCCCGCGCAGACGGCGGCGTGGAAGGAGATCTTCCAGCGCATCGTGACCGGCACGGTGACGGCCAGGGCGACGAGCATCGCGGTCACCGTGGCCACCAGCAGGGTCGGCGCGCCCAGCGCGACGAGCAGCACCAGGGCGACCAGCACGGCGGCGACGGCGGCCAGCAGCGGCCCGGTGCGGCGGGCCCGGTCGACGATGTGGTGGGAGTCGAGCCGCCCCGACCGGACGCCCAGCGCGATCACCCCGGCGGGCACGCCGCCGCACAGCGCCGAGGCCGCCAGGCCCCACGCGCCACCGCTCCAGCCATGGGCGATCAAGCCCACGGCCGGGGGCATGGTGATCACCAGCACTTGCGGGGCCAGCAGGTCGGTCACCCGCTTCGCCACCAGGTCGGCCGTCATGACAGCAAAGACTAACCGATCATGAAGAGGTCAGCCCATGCCCGCCGCGTTGACGATCCTGGTGGTCGATCGGCCGGGGATGGCCTCCAGCTCCCAGCATTCGGCGCCCAGCAGCGCGGCGGCGGCGCAGCGGCCGCCCGCGTGCGGGTCGCCCGCGGTGTGCGCGAGCGCTCCGGGCCGCATGGGGGCGAGCAGGTCGATGTAGTCCTCCGGGCCGTGCGCCTCCGAGGGTCCGGTCACGATGAACACCCCGCTCACGAAGCGGAGCGCGGCCAGCACCTCGGCGCGCTCGACGGCCGGGTTGACCGGGCGCGTCGGTCCCTTCCACGCGCGTACGCGTGGATCGTCCTCCACGCCGACCACCAGCGGCAGCCCCCGCCCGGCCACGGCACCCAGATAGCGCACGTGCCCGACGTGCAGGATGTCGAAGACTCCGGTCACGAACACGGCCCCCGGGTGGTCGTATGGCTGCACCCAGACGGCCTCCAGGCTGCTCACGCAGGCACCCCTCCTAGTCGACTCGTCGATCGCAGCGTACTCGGTCGGCCGGAACGGGCGCGCAATCGATCGCGGGAAAGGGCATTCCTACCTTTTCGCGATAACCTCTCGCACCCGTCTGACGCGTCTCATGACGCAGCCGTCATCGGGGAGGTCGCCGTGGCACCGCCGGACTTTCACAGCGTCGAAGGGGGCGAGGAGCCCGGCAACGGCACGCTCGTCGTCCGGTTCCCAGGGGCTCCGTCCCAGGTGGCGAGGGTGCGGGGGCTGGTGACGGCGGCGCTCGGCCGCGACCATCCGCTGTACGACGACTGCGTGCTGCTCACCAGCGAGCTGGCCACGAACGCGATCCTGCACTCCCGCTCCGGCGAGGGCGGCTGGTTCACGGTGTCGGTGCTCTCCGCGGGGCCCCTGGTGCGGGTGCTGGTGAAGGACGGGGGGTCGAGCGGGGCGCCGTGCGCGTGCCGTACCGGGCCGCAGGCGACCAGCGGGCGCGGACTGCCGCTGCTCGATGCGCTCAGCCACCGGTGGGGGGTCGTCCGCGAGAGCGGCGCGACGGCCGTGTGGTTCGAGATGCGCATGGTGACGGTCCCCGCGCAACGGTCCGCTGAGGCGGTCTGACCTGCGGTCATGCGATAACCGATATGGAGATGTTCTCGATATCGATATTAGACATCACCTGATCAGATCTGCTGTGCTCCTCTCCTCTGTTGGACGAGAGCAAGGACATGGCATGCGAAACCCCCGCGCCCGCCGCTTCCCGGCCGCGCTGCAAGCGGCCGCGCTGACGATCTCCCTCATCGGCGGCGGCGTCTATGGGACGGGCACCGCCTCGGCCGCGACAAAGGCGGTGAGTGACCTACGGGACGCCTCAAGCGCCCAGAAGGAGCTGCGCGCGCTTGAGGCGTCTTTCAAGGGCCGCATCGGCGCGTACGCCCTGGACACGGGCACAGGGAAGACGATCGCCTACCGATCGGGTGAACGCTTCCCGCTGCTGTCCACCTTCAAGGCGATGATCTCCGCCGCCGCGCTGCACAAGGCCCGCACCTCGGACCCGGGGCTGATGGAGCGGGTCGTGCACTGGACGGCCGACGACCTGAAGTCGAATTCGCCGGTGACCGAGAAGCACGTGGCGGACGGGCTGACCGTCGCCGAGTTGTGCAAGGCCGCGATCACCTACAGCGACAACACCGCCGGCAACATGGTGCTGAAGCAGATCGGCGGGCCGGCGGGCCTGACCCGCTACTTCCGTACGCTGAAGGACCCGATCTCCCGCCTGGACCGCTGGGAGACCGAGCTCAACGACTGGACCCCCAAGGAGCGGCGGGACACCACCACTCCCGCGTCCATCGCCCGCGACCTCCGGAAGGTCACGACCGGTGACGCGCTCGACGCCAAGGACCGGGCGACCCTGAACGGCTGGCTGAAGGCGAACACCACCGGCGGCGCCCGCATCCGCGCCGGCCTGCCCAAGACCTGGACGATCGGCGACAAGACCGGCACCGGCTCGACGTACGGGACGGCCAACGACATCGCGGTCATCTGGCCGGCCAAGGATGCCGCCCCCATCATCATGGCGATCTACACCAACCGCCCGGCCGCCGACGCCGCCAACGACGAGAAGGTCGTCGCCGGCACCGCCACCATCCTCGCCCGCGGCCTGGGCAGACTTCCGTAACGCGGTCAGACGTCGAGACGGCACAGGCCCTCGGCGAGGGCCTTGGTCGTGAGGCGGGTGCGGCTGTCGCAGCCCAGCTTGGCGAAGATGTGCTCCAGATGGGTCGTCACGGTGCGGACGCTGAGCACCAGGGCGGCGGCGATCTGCGGGTTGGAGTCGCCGGCCGCGACCCGGGTGAGCACGTCCACCTCCCTGCCGGTCAGCTCGTACGGCAGGGAGCACGGGCGTTCGGCCACCACCGCGCCCTGGAGCGAGCCCTGGAAGCCGACGCCGGCCCGCACCACCCGCACCTCGTGCCAGCGACCGGCTCGGTCGAGCCAGAGGCCGCGGCGGCTCAGCTCGCGCGAGTCGATGAAGGCACGGGCGAGTCCCGCGATGGCCGGTTCGTCCCACAGGGCGGCGGACTTCGCGACGCCGGGGACCTCGCGCCGGACGCCCAGCCGGTCGAAGGCGGCCGCGAGGAACCCCGGCGGCAGCCCCACCGGATCGATCACGCACCGGGTCAGGTCCGTGACGTGCGCCAGCATGGGCGCCACCGCCGCCACCAGCGGGCCGGTGAGCTCGGGGAACGCCTCCCTGGCCGCCAGGTGCAGCAGGCCCGTGTAACGTCCGTCGGCCAGGAACAGCGGCGCGGTCAGCCCGGCGCGCCACCCGTATGGGGCGAGATGACGGCGGAAATAGCGCTCGGTGCCCGGCTCGGGCATCGGCACCGGCGCCCGCGTGGCCATCGCCGTGCGATAGGCGTCGAGCCCGGCGTACTCCTCCGCGGCGTCGCCGTCGATGCGCCGGTGGCCGTCGGAGACGACGCTGTGGTGCCGCCCGCTGGCCGGGTCGAACGCGACGAACTCGTAGGCGTCCACCGGGACCACCCGGCGCAGCGCGGCCATCGCGCCGCGCGCGCCACCGCCGCCCGCCGCCTGGTAGCCGACCTCGGCGAACGCCTGCAACTGGCGGACGTTCAGGGTGATCTCGGCCACGGTTCTTTATATCAGTGCGCGAACTCGCGCACTGAGACCGCCTGACCACGCCCTGGCACTCCGGAACATTTACCGAGCGCCGTGATCGGCGCGGATGCTAAGGTCGCGGGCATGCAGCGCGCTTACGTCACGACGACGCCGGACACGGTCCCGGCGCGCTGATTCCATGCTCCCCGGGCGAACGCCCGGGGTTTCTGGTCGTTCGCCCTTTCCCGCGAAGGACGATCATGAACGACCACCGCAGGCTCGGCCGTGAGCTGGGCATCTTCGACACCGACCCGATGATCGGCTCCGGGCTGCCGTTCTGGCTGCCGGCCGGCGCGGCGATCCGCAAGGCCGTCGAGGACTACGTGTACGAGCTCGAACGCCGCCACGGCTACCAGCACGTCAACTCGCCCGTGCTGGGCAAGCGCGAGCTGTATGAGAGATCCGGCCACTGGGCGCACTACGGCGACGACATGTTCCCGGTCATGGAGGTGGGCGGGGAGGAGTTCGTGCTGCGGCCGAGCCTGTGCCCGCACCACGCGCTCATCTACCGCTCACGTCCGCGCAGCCACCGCGACCTGCCGCTGCGCCTGGCCGAGCTGGGCGGCATGTACCGCTCGGAGCTGTCGGGCGTGCTGGGCGGCCTGACCAGGGTGCGGGCCATCCAGCTCAACGACGGTCACGTCTTCTGCGCACCGCAGGACGCCGCCGCCGAGGTGTCGGCCGCGCTCGACCTCATCGAGGCCGCGCACGCCCAGCTCGGCATCGAGGCCGTCCGCTACCGGCTCTCGCTGCGGGGCGAGGGCGGCAAGTACGTCGACGACCCGGCCCTGTGGGCCGAGTCGGAGTCGATCCTGCGCGAGGTGCTGCGCGAGCGGGGCCGCGCGTACGACGAGGAGCGGGGCGAGGCCGCCTTCTACGGCCCGAAGATCGACATCCAGATCGCCGACCCACTGGGCCGCGAGGCGACCCTGTCGACCGTTCAGGTGGATCTCTACCAGCCCGGCCGTTTCGACCTCTCGCACGCGGGCGGCGGGCGTCCGGTCATGGTCCACCGCAGCGTCGTGGGCGGCCTGGAACGGCTGGTCGCGCACCTGATCGAGGTGCACGGCGGGGCGTTCCCCGCCTGGCTGGCGCCGGTGCAGGCCGTCGTGCTGCCCCTCACCGACGCCGAGCTGCCGGCCGCCAGGGAGCTGGTACGGAGCGGCGTCGCGGCCGGGCTGCGGGCCGAGCTGTCCGCGCCGGACAAGGGCAGCCTCGGGGCCCGGATCAGGGCGCATCGGCTGGTGCCGTACCAGCTCGTCGTGGGCCCGCGCGAGGCGGCGGGCGGTGAGGCGTCGGTGCGGTTGCGCGACGGCAGCCAGGCGGGCGCGCTGCCCGTCGCCGAGCTGGCCGCTCGATGCCGTCCGGAATTCTGACCGAAGATCGCGAGGGGTCTTCCCAGCCGTGTAAAGGACTCGTAAAGTCCCCTCAAGCGCGCTGTCAGGGAGGACCACTTGACCGAGCTGAGCGACCGTGACGCGGAGCTGGTGTCTGCCCACGAGCAAGAGCGTCCGGCTCGGCAGCTGACCGGCGTGCTGCGGCTCGGCGTGTGGATCGTCGGCGGGCTGCTGTCGGTCTACTCGCTGGTGGTGGTGTTCAGGCCGGTCGAGGCGCTGGAGCATCGGCTGACGTTCCTGGCGGTGGCGCTGCCGCTGGTGTTCCTCTGCTATCGCTCGGGGATCTCGTCGCGTCGCGAAGCCGTCGATCGGCCCGGGGTGGGTGACTGGGCGCTGGCGGCGGCTTCGCTCGCGGTGCTCGTCTATCCGCTGCTCGACATCGACGCGTTCCGCGACCGGGGGTCGGGTTCGGCGCTGACCGAGCTCGACATCGTGGCCGGCCTGGTGCTGACCGTGCTGCTCCTGGAGGCGGTCCGCCGCACGGTCGGCTGGTCACTCACCATCATCTGCCTGCTTTTCCTGATTTATGCCTATTTTGGGGCGTATCTGCCGATTGGCTGGACGATCGGTCATCGGGGCTTCGATCTCGGGCAGATCGTGTCGCAGCTCTACACGGGCACCGAGGGCTTCTTCGGCGTCCCCATGCAGGTCGCCGCCAGCTACATCATCCTTTTCACGATTTATGGTGCGGTGCTGGATTATTCGGGCGCGAGCAAGTTCTTCATCGACCTGAGTTTCGCCGCCTTCCGCAAGTCCCGGGCCGCCCCCGGCCGTACGGTCACCACCGCGGGCTTCCTGCTCGGCACCGTCTCCGGATCGGGCGTGGCCACCACGGTCAGCCTCGGCAGTGTCGCCTGGCCGGTGCTCCGGCGGGCCGGCTACCCCAAGGAGGCGGCCGGCGGCATCCTCGCCTCGGGCGGCATCGGCGCGATCCTCTCACCGCCCACGCTCGGCGCGGCGGCGTTCATCATCGCCGAGTATCTCAAGGTCAGCTACCTTGAGGTGCTCATCTACGCGACGATCCCCACGATCCTGTACTACCTGGGCATCTTCCTGGCCATCGAGATCGACTCGCGCCGCTTCGGCACCCACGCCGTCCCGGTGGACGCGCCGAAGGCGGGCCGGCTGCTGCTGCGCTTCGGCTACCACTTCAGCTCGCTCGTCCTCATCATCGTGCTGATGGCGCTGGACCGGTCGGCGTTCCAGTCGGTGGTGATCGCCACCGCCGTCGCGTTCGTCCTGTCCTTCCTCGATCCCGAGCACCGGATGGGGCCGAAGCGGACCGCGCAGGCGCTGGCCAAGGGCACGCTGGAGGTGCTGCCGGTGACGGCGGTGTGCGCGGCGGCGGGCATCATCGTCGGCGTCATCACCCAGACCGGGCTCGGGCTCAACCTCAGCGGGATCATCGTGGACGTCGCCGCGGGCAACCTCATCCTGACGACGGTCATGTCCGGAGTCGCGGTCATGCTGCTCGGCCTGGCCGTACCGGTGACCGCGAGCTTCATCATCGCGGCGGTGATCATCGGCCCGGCGCTCACCACGCTCGGCGTCACGCCCGCCGAGGCGTACATGTTCGTCTTCTACTACGCGGTGCTGTCGGAGGTGAGCCCGCCGACCGCGCTGTCGGCCGTTGCGGCGGCCGCCATCACCGGCGGCAACACCTACAAGACGATGATGATGACCTGGCGCTACACGCTGCCCGCGTTCCTGGTGCCGTTCGCGTTCGTGCTCACGCCCAACGGCCAGGCGCTGCTCGGCCAGGGACCCTTCGGCACCGTGCTGCTGATGACCGCGGTCTCGGCCGTCGCGGTGGCCGCCCTGGCCATGGCCACCGGCGGGGTGACCGGGTGGCCCGAACGGCTGCTGGCCGCCGCGGCCGCCGTGTTGCTGCTGTTCCTCGAACCCGTCCCCATCGTCGCTGGGCTGGCCGTCCTGGCCGTCGCGGCGGCCGTGCACCTCATCAGGAGAAGGAGAGTCCCAGCGTGAAGCGGATTCTTGCGGTACTCGCCGCGACGGCACTGGCCGCCGGGGTGGCCGCCTGCGCCAGCGTGAGCGGCTCGGGCCACCGGCTGTCGATCGCCACGGGCGGCACGACCGGCGTCTACTACGTGTACGGCGGGGGCCTGGCCAAACAGCTGACCGACAACATCGCCAACACCCAGGCCACCGCGTCCGTCACCTCCGGCTCCGTCGAGAACATCAAGCTGCTGGCCGGCGGCAAGGCCGACATCGGTTTCTCGCAGACCGACACCGCCACCGACGCCGTCAACGGGACCGGGTCCTTCACCGCCAAACAACCGATCAAGGCCATCGCCCGCATCTACGACAACTACGCCCATGTCGTCGTCGCCCCCGGCCTCAACGCGAGCAAGGTCGCCGATCTGGCGGGCAAGCGGGTCTCGATCGGCCCGCCCAACTCGGGCACCCAGGTCCTGGCCAGGCGCCTGCTGGAGGCGGCCGGGCTGAACCCCGACTCCGGCATCTCCAAGCAGCAACTGTCCATCAACGAGTCGGTGCAGGCCGTCAAGGACGGCACGATCGACGCCTTCATCTGGGTCGGCGGGCTGCCCACGGCCGGCATCGTGGACCTGGCCACCAGCAAGCCGGACATCAAGCTGCTCGACACCACCGACGTGCTCGGGCCGATGCAGGCCAAGTACGGCAAGGAGTACGTCGGGCTCGACATCGACATGTCCTTCTACAAGCTGCCGGGCACCATCAAGACGGTCGGGGTGGCCAACGTGCTGCTCGTGCCGGACAAGATGGACGAACAGCTCGCGTACGACATCACCAAGACGCTGTTCGAGAAGAAGGCCCAGCTCGCGGCCGTGCACCCCGAGGCGGCCAAGCTCGACCTCAAGATCGGCCAGCAGGTGGAGCCGGTGGCCCTGCACCCGGGCGCGGCCCGCTACTACAAGGAGAAAGGCTGACTACAGCCAGTCCTTCTTCTTGAACACCACGTACAGCGCGACGGAGGCCACGGCCACCAGCGACGATGACAGCCAGACTCCCCAGGGCTGACCTTCGCCCGGATAGGGCACGTTCATGCCGTAGAAGCCGGTGATCGCGGTCGGCACCGCGATGATCGCCGCCCAGCTGGTGACCCGCTTCATGATCTCGTTCAGCCGGAACCCCTGCTGGGCGAGGCGGGTCTCCCGCATGTTGGCCAGCAGGTCGCGCAGCGACTCCGTCCACTCCGTCACGCGCACCACGTGGTCGTAGACGTCCTCGTAGTAGGGCGCCATCACCGGGTCGGCGATCAGCTCCTGGTCGCGGCGGAGCAGGCCGCCGACCACCTCGCGCATCGGCATGGTGATCTTGCGGAAGCTCGCCATGTTCTTCCGCAGGTCGTACATGGTGCGCTGCAGTTGCCTGCCGTCGATCGGGGTCTCCTCGAACAGCAGGTCCTCCAGGTTCTCCACCCGGCCGTCGAACTCCTGGACGAGGTCGAACTGCTCGTCGACCACGTAGTCGAGCAGCCCGTGCAGCAGGAACGCCACGCCGTGCCCGGCCAGCCGCTTGCCGGCGTCCCAGCGCTTGAGCACCTCGCCGATGTCGAAGTGGTCGCTCTCGCGGACGGTGACCAGGGCGTTCTTCGTCACGAAGGCGTTGACCTCGACCGGGTCGAGCCGCCCGTCGTCGAAGTGCACCCCGTACACGGTGAGGAACAGGTGATTCTGGTAGATGTCCACTTTGGGGCGCTGGTGGTCGGACAGCACGTCCTCGACCGCGAGCTCGTGCAGGCCGAGCTCCTCGCCGACGGCGGCGAGGTCCTCCGGCGTCGGCGAGCACAGGTCGAACCAGACGGTGTTGGCCTCGTCGTCCACGTAGTCGGAGACTTCCTCGATCGGGAAGCCCTCCTTCTCCAGGACACCGTTCCTGTACAGGCGGGTATGCACTAGACGAGTTTGGCAAAGCGTCGCGCGTTGCGCACAGCCGCTCCCCCGACATCGTTGTTGAAGTAGACGTAGGCGTCGCCCCAACCGGCTTCCCCGACCCGCCTGGCCCAGGTCTTCAGCGACGTGTCGCCGTACGACGGAAAGGGGGTGGCCCTGCCCTCGTGCAACCGCACGTATCCCCAGCCGGCGGTGCGCCAGAACGGGTTCTGCGGCCTGCCGAGGCGGTCGGCCCAGCACAGAGCGGCGTCGCGGGCCGCCAGGATATCGCGGACCTCGTCCGTCCACCACGACGGATGCCTGGGCTCGACCGCGACGCGCACGTGCTTCGGGAAGCAGTCCAGGCAGCGGGCGAGCCGGTCCGGATCGGCCTTCAGGGTCGGCGGGAGCTGGACGAGGATCGGGCCGAGCTTGTCCTTGAGCGCCGAGGCGGCGTTCATCAGCCGCTCCACCGGTTCGGCCGGATCGGCCAGCCGCTTGATGTGGGTGAGGAACCTGCTCGCCTTGACGGCCATCACGAACCCGTCCGGCGTGCGGTCCCGCCAGCCGGCGAAGGACTCGGGTGAGGGCAGGCGGTAGAAGGCGTTGTTGCTCTCGACGGTGCCGAACGACTCGGCGTAGGTCTCCAGCCAGAGACGCTGCGGGACCTCCTGCGGATAGAGGATGCCGCGCCAGTCCTTGTACTGCCACCCGGACGTGCCCACCAGCGTCGCCATGCCCGTGCGCCTACCCCGTGAACGCGCCCCTATCCCTGGGCTCAGTCGACCTCGGCGCTGCCGTCCACCCGCAGCTTGCGCCGGGCCCGCTCGTAGAACGTCGTCCCCAGGCGCACCACCATGGCCGCGCCCGGCAGGGCGGCCACCGTGATGCGGTCACCGGGACACAGATGCCCCAGCACCGCCCCGTCCACCTCCACCGCCAGCCGCCCGCTCGACGGCAGCAGCTCCAGCGTCACGTCCTCGTCGGCGGGCAGGACCAGCGCCCGGTTGAACGAGGAGTGGGCGGCGGCGGGCACGACCAGCAGCCCTTCCACCCGCGGCGACACGATCGGCCCGCCCGCGGCGAAGCTGTAGGCGGTGGACCCGGTGGTCGTGGCCACGATCACGGCGTCGGCCGCGTAGCGCACGAACGGATCACCCTCCGGCATGACGCTCACAGCGGCCATGCCGTCGCCCGGGATGCGCACCAGCGCGATGTCGTTGAACGCGATCAGCTCCGCGCCCCCGTCGAGCTTGGTCCGCACGGCCATGCGCGGCTCGACGGTGTAGCGGTGGTCGTCGATGGCGGACAGGGTCGCGGGCAACTCCTCGACGTCGATCTCGGCCAGGAACCCCAGCCGCCCCAGGTTCACCCCGAGCACCGGCGTGGGCCGTCCGGCGATGAGCCGCATGGTGCGCAGCATCGTCCCGTCACCGCCGAGGCTCACCAGCAGATCGGCCCGCTCGACCAGCGTGTCGGCGTCGACCGCCACGGCGCTGCAGTCGATGCGGCCGACCTCCTCGGGCAGCCCCATGACGGTGGCTCCCTTGCCGGCGGCCCAGCTCAGGATGGTGTCGATCGCCTCTTTGGAGTCGCGCCTGGGATGCAACACCAGCCCGACCGTACCGACCATGCCCATGTGGTCAGCTTATGGGTGGCCTCGGATCAGCCTTGACGCGCCTGTTCACGGAGGGGCATCATCTACCTCAATCTGAGATCGATCTCACATGGTGGAGTGGACCACGCTGGTGCGGCCGCGGATCTCGGTGGTCGTGCAGTCCGCCTACGACATGGGACGGGCCGCCGCCGACCAGCTGTTCGCGCAGATCTCCGGCTCTTCGGGGGCCGTACGAGGCCGGCGCACCGTGATCCCGACCCGGTTCCTCGACCGGGACAGCGTGCGCTCCCTCGGATAGCCGGTCCCGTCAGACGATGTTGAGTTCGGGCCTGGCCCCGGCCAGGACGAAGCGGCTCGCGTCGAAGGCGGTGACGTCGACGAACGGCGCCCGTTCCAGGTAGAGGTCGCGGACCACCTCTCCGACGGCCGGGCTCATCAGGAAGCCGTGGCCGGAGAAGCCGGTGGCGTAGATGAACCTGTCGACGTTCGGGGCGGTCCCGATGAGCGCGTTGTGGTCCGGTGTGTCTTCGTACAGGCCGGCCCAGCCGGTGGCGATGCCCGTCTCCATCAGCGCCGGGGCGCGGCGGGCCATGGCCTCGCCCAGCCGCGGCAGCCAGGCGTCGGACCGGTCGAACTTGAACCCCGGCGTCTCGTCCGGATCGGACATGCCCAGGAGCAGGCCGGGACCTTCCCGGTGGAAGTAGAACGTGGTGCCGAAGTCGATGGTGAACGTCATGGGCGGCAGGTCGGGGACCGGCTCGGTGATCAGGATCTGCCTGCGCAGCGGGCTCACCGGCAGGTCGACGCCCACCCACGCGCCTATGGGGCTCGACCAGGCGCCGGCCGCGCAGATCACGGTGTCGGTCTCGATCCGGCCGCCCTCGGTGTGGACGGCTACGATGCGGCCGTCCACCGTCTCGATGCCGGTCGCGGCGCAGTTGGGCAGCAACCGGGCGCCGAGCCGGCGGGCCGCGCCCGCGTAGCCGAGCACCACGGATTCGGGGGTGCAGTGGCCGTCGGTGGGCGAGTAGGCGGCGGCGAGCAGCCCGTCGGTGTCGATCAGCGGCGACAGCTCCGCGGCCTCGCGCACCGAGATCATCCGGCTGGGCACACCCAGGTCGTTCTGGACCGCGACGTTCTTCTCGAACTCCGCGACGGACTCGGGCGAGTCGAGCAGGAACAGGTAGCCCACCTGGTGCAGGTCGATCTCCTGCCCGAACCGGCCGGCGAAGGTCTCGAACGTCTCGAGGCTGCGTACGGCGAGCTCGATGTTGACCCGGTCGGAGAACTGGGCGCGCACTCCCCCGGCGGCCTTCGAGGTCGAACCGGAGCCCAGCGGCCCCTTGTCGAGCAGGACCACGTCGCTGACCCCGGCCGCGGCCAGCGCGTAGGCCGAGCTGACGCCCATGGCGCCGCCCCCGATGATGACCGCTGAGGCCCGCGCGGGCAGCTCGCGTCCGGTTTCGTTCATTGACCGGTTCCCTCCTTCGACAAGTCTAGGATCGCCGAACGCGCGGAGCGGGAGGAAGCGGTCGAGCACGGTCATCTGTGGGCGTAGCCGAAGAGCTTCTTACGCTGCCGTGATCGACGAAGGACCACTCCCTACCCGAAGACCTCGCTGGCCGAGGCCACCGAGGACCAGGTGCGGGAGCTGCTCGTGGAGGTCAGGCGGGACGGGATCGAGCAGCCTGCGCAGGCGGGCCGGCCCACGCGCGCGGCGACCTGCTCCAGCGCCTCGTCGGTATCCAAGCGAGCGCTGAGATGTATGTCCTGTCGCTTCATCTGAGCACCGGGACGCGCGGGTCGTCGAGCCGGATCTGCGACAGCGACACGGCGCTCCTCCAGAGGGGTCGAGGCTGGTCAGCGGGCGTTGTCCCCGGCGGCCGCGATGGCGCGTTCAGCAGCGCGGGCCGGTCGTCGGTGGCGAGCTTGCCGCTGATCTTCTCCTCGAAGATCTTCAGGCAGATCGGATTCAGACGGCTCGTGCCCCGGCCCGGTCGCGAGCGGCGATGGTGCCGAATGTGCGCGCGTTGTCTGCCGCACGTCTCGGTTTGTCGACGGCTGCCACCGTCGGTTGCGGCCGTGACACGACCATGACACGGCGCGGACGAGGCGGGGACACGGCTGGCCGACAGTGGACAGGGTCGGCCGGCGGGCGAGTTACGGAGCGCGCTGCGAAGCGACCCGGCCGCCCGCATCGGGACGACGCTGTACGGCGTGGCCCCGGCGCCTCGACGTCGCCCTCATCGAGCAGAGCGAGACGAACCGGCCGGAGGTTGTGCCCGTCCGTCGGACAGAAAGTCACGGCGAAGGTGATCACGAAAAGGAGAAGACGTGGCTGATGACAGGCAATGGGACCGGCGTTCGCTACTGCGGGGCGCCGCCGTGCTGGCCGGTGCCGCCGCGGTCGCGCCGCTGGGCAACGCGGCCACGGCGGCCACCGCGTTAGCCGGCGGCGGTGACGCCGACGCGCTGTTCAAAGCCGGCAAGTTCGAGCAGGCCGGCCGGGCGTACGAGGAGATCCTGAAGACAGACCCCACGAACCTGCGGGCGGCCCGCCAGCGCGGCTATGTGGGGCTGCTGTCCAACCGGTTCCCCGAGGCTGAAAAGTACCTCAGGATGGCCCTCCATCTGGCGCCCGACGACAAGGACACCAACTACTTCCTGGCTGACTGCTACATGCGGCAGGACAAATTCGCCCTGTCCGCACCATGCTGGCAGGCGGCCGGCGACGCCAGCTACGCCAAGTGGTTCGCGGCGATCAGCGGCGAGGCGTATCAGATCCACGGCGACACCGCGCGGGTGGAGTTCAAGCAGATGGACCCGTTTCCCCTGGTGGAAGCCTCGCTCAATGGCGGACCGGCGAGGCGCCTCCTGCCCTACACCGGCGCCCCGAATCTGAACCTGCGCGGGTCGGTGGCCAAGGAGGCCGGGCTGAGCCCCGTCTTCAGCGAGGAGGCGGATTTCGGGCAGGGCACCGTATGGGCGCACTACGGGATACTGGACTCCTTCAAGCTGGGCGACATCGAACTGCGCAACATCCCTGTCGGCTGGTCGGAGACCGAATCGGGCGAAGACGTCGACACTGACAGCGACGGCCTGATCGGCACGTGGGTGTTCTACCACCTGCTGACCACCTTCGACTACGCGGGCCGGTCGCTGATCCTGCGCCGCCCGACCCCCGCGGCGGCCGGCAAGGCACGCGCCGCCGCCAAACGGGCGGGCGCCGAGCCCCTGCCGCTGTGGCTGGCCCGTGAGCACCAGCTGCACAGCCTGGGCAGCATCGCCGGCATCGCCGACTCCGGCCCACGGGTGGTGGGCGTGAACTTCGGCGGAATCGGGGAGATCGTCGCGGGTATGCACGGGGACACGGCCAAGCAGTTGCAGATCCGCACCGACTACAACCGCCCGGTCGAGACTGCTGCCCACAACCACCCAGTCGTCGCCTACCCCTGCTACCCGAAGGAGATCCGCCTCGGCGACGCCGTAGCCAAGGACGTCTACTGCTTCACGAACCCACAGGCCGCGCTCGCCCCCTTCGGGTTCGACCTGCTGGCCCACTTCGCCCACTGCTTCTGGAAGCCCTACAACATCACCCTCGACTTCACCGACATGAACCTCTACATCGCCCGCGGCGCGGCCGCCTGATCACCGCGACCTCATCCTCCAAGGCCTCCCGGGAGCCCGTCAGGCGCGGTCGAGACGCTGGTACAGGCCGTACACGAAACGAGCTCGATAGTCCGTGCCCTCGTGCACGAAGTCGACCACCCAATGATGCGGAGCCGACCCCTCGCCCTGGGCGGCCCCGGGGAAGCTCGCGGCGACGTCGGCGACCACGCACCCCCACGGCACCAGGTCCGCGAAGGCCAGCGCCTTGTCGCCGTGGGGACGGACGAACCACTGGTTCCACACCGCGCCATCAGGCCCGAGCAGGACCTCGAACTCCAGGTCCGGCCAGGACGGCAGCGCCCAGCGAGCCACGTCGCAGGTCAGGCTCCCGATCATGGTCTTGCCCTGGTACGGGGGCGGGCCGAGCACCGTCCGCAACCCGGCCAGCCCTTTGCGAGTCCGCACGGAGTGGGCCAGCTTCGTCCATTGGGTGTGGGCGGCGCGCAGCTCGGCCCGGGACGCGCCCATCTCGATGAGCGCGTCCTCCACCCGCTCGGCGTTGAGATCACGCATCCGATGCATCAAGGTCAGCTCGAACTGACGAACCCCGAATCCCATAACCGCAAGCCTGTCACGAAGTCCTGCGTCTCAGGGCCAGGTAGAGGGCGGCCGAGATGAGGAAGCCCACCTCGAAGGCGATGTCACCGACCGCCGGGACCTGCTGGGGGATCAGGCCGACGTACTGCTGCTGGTTGGAGAAGAGCCAGACCGACACGACGACCCCGACGATCATCGCGATCGGGCCCGCCCAGTTGGTGTGCCGCTTGTCGAACAGCACCTGAGGGGGCTCCCCGCCGCGGCGCAGGAACAGATCCGTCAGCACCACGCCCAGCCACGGGCCGATCCAGTAGGCGATGACCAGGAGGAACGCCTCGTACTTGTGCCCGGCGTCGGCCAGCCCGGACAGCGCCACGGTGAAGCCGATCGCCCCGCAGGCCAGGGCCATGATGGCTCTGCGGAGGTGCAGCGGAAGCCGTAACCCCAGCGCGAGCAGCGACATCGCGCCCGAGTAGACGTTGAGCGCGTTGGCCGCCACCGCACCGAGAGCGATCGCGAGCAGGGTCAGGCCGGCCACCGGGCCGGGCAGGTGCTGGGTGAACGCGGTGGTGGGCTGGCCGAGCGGGTCACCTCCGCCGATGGTCACGGAGGCCGCGCCGACAGTCTGCAGGATCACGCAGGAGAGGAACACGCCGAGCCCGGCCGAGAGGCCGACCGCCCGGCGAGAGGAGCCTGGCGGCAGGTAGCGGGTGTAGTCGGCGGCGTACGGGTTCCAGCCGGCGGCGTAGCCGAAGGAGGCGCCGACGGCCAGCAGGAAGCCGCCCGTGCCACCGCCCTCGCCCGCGTAACCCAGGTCGGCCTGGGACACGATGATGACCGAGGTGACGAGCAGGATCACGGCGAGCACGGGGAAGGCGAAGCGTTCGAAGGCCTGGACGAGGTTGTGGCCGAAGAAGCCGAGCGCCACCATGGCCGTGACGGCGATGGCCAGGCAGAGCCAGGCGGGCAGGCCGGTCAGCGTGTTGAGGGCGAGCGCGGCGCTGACGCTGTTGACCGCGAACCAGCCGATCCCGGCGGCCACCGAGTTGAACGCGGCAGGCAGGATGTTGCCCCAGTAGCCGAAAGGAAGCCGTCCGAGCACCATCTGCGGCACTCCTGAGGCCGGGCCCTGGGCCGACAGGATGCCGTGCGTGATCGCGCCGAGGCCGCTGCCCACGGCGCAGGCCAGGACCGCCTGCCAGAAGCTGAGCTTGAAGGCGGCCACGGCGAGCACGCCGAGGAAGATCGTGGCGAATTCCAGGTTCGGCGACATCCAGGTCCATAACAGGCCTGAGGGCTTGCCGTGCCGCTCCGACAGGGGGATGAACTCCAACCCGCCCGGCTCGATCGCGGCGACTTTGTCGCCGTAGGTCCCTTCGCGTACGACGGTCATAGCGTGATCGCCCTCAGCTTCTCCATGAGGTAGTCGGATGCGATGACAGGCTCGGCGTCACCGGTGAACGGCACCACCTCGGTGAGAGGGTTGCACTCGTAGAAGTAGATGAGCGACACCAACTCCTCATCGGGGGCCGACGGGTCGGGCGGCAGGACGCGGTGGCGGGTCGAGCGCCAGCGCTCACCGGTCCAGCGGGCCAGCAGGTCGCCGATGTTGATCGTGAGGGCGTCCGGCACGTAGGGGGCGTCGATCCACTCGCCGTCGAGGGTGAAGACCTGGAGGCCGCCGACGCCGAGCTGACGGTCCAGGATCGTGACGGTGCCGAAGTCGGTGTGCGGGCCGATCCTGAACTGGCCCGGCTCGGGCGGCCCGATCTGCGACAGCGGCGGGTAGCGGTTGATGTTCATGGTGAAGGTCGGGTGGTCGGCCCTCGATGTGAAGAAGTCGTCCTCGACGCCGAGGGCCCGCGCGCAGATCAGCAGCAGCCGGTCGGCGAGCGCGCGCATCTGGGCCAGGTACGCGGTGACCAGCGACTCCAGCTCGGGCACCTCGGGGGGCCACACGTTCTGGAGGAACCATTCACGGTCGATGCGTGGGTGGCCGATCGGCTGGTCGGCGCCGACCGCGAAGGTCTCCTTCAGATCCGGTGGGGTGGGCGTGCCTTCGGCGTAGCCGTTGGCCTCCACGCCTGGTGGCAGCCAGCCCCGCTCTCCCACGGTGGCCGCGTACCGCTCCTTGACCTCCCCCGGGAGGGCGAAGAAGCGTTTGGCCGCCCGCCGGACGTCGGAGCGGAGTTCGGCCGGGACGCCGTGGCCGGTGATCAGCAGGAATCCGAACTCGCGGAGGGCAGCGTCCACCCGCTCCGGCACGGACTCGCCTTGAAGGTCGATGACGGGGATCATGTGCCGATGTCCTCATTCCACAGTGCGGGGTTGGCGGCGATGAAGGCGGTCATGAGGTCGACGCATTCCTGGGAGTCGAGCACCACCACGTCCACGCCGTGCCGGGCGAGCCACTCGTGCTGGCCCATGAAGGTCCGGCACTCCCCCACGACGAGATGCGAGATGCCGAACTGACGGATCAGCCCGCTGCAGTACCAGCAGGGCGACAGTGTGGTCACCATGGTCGTGCCCCGGTAGGTGGGCTGCCGGCCGGCGTCGCGGAACGCGGCGGTCTCCCCGTGCACCGACGGGTCGCCGTCCTGGACCCTGCGGTTGCGTCCACGGCCCAGCAGCGTGCCGTCCGCCGCGAACAACGCCGCTCCCACGGGGACGCCGCCTTCGGCGAATCCCTTTCTTGCCTCTTCCAGCGCTACTTCCAGCATGTTCCGACTATCCCCTCAGGCGGGTGACGGTCACCGTGATTTCCTGACGGCTTTCCCGCGGGCCCTGGTAGACGCCCTTCAGGGGAGGGACGTCGGAGTAGTCGCGGCCACGGGCCACCACGACGTGGGCCTCACCGACCGGGGAGCCGTTCGTGGGGTCGAGGGGGAGCCACTCCCCCGCCCAGTACTCCACCCAGGCGTGGCTCTGCCCCTCCACCGGCTCGCCGATCTCGGCGTCGGGCTTGGGATGGAGGTAGCCGGAGACATAGCGGGCGGGCAGGCCGGCGGCGCGGAGCATGCCGACGGTCAGGTGGGCCATGTCCTGGCAGACACCCTTGCCCTGGTCCCACGCCTCCTGCCCGGAGGTCCGCACGCCGGTCGAGCCCGGCATGTAGGCCACGCGGGCGGCGACCACCGCGCAGATCGCCTCGGCGCCCTCATGCGGGTCGCGCCCGCTCGCCTGTACCGTGGCGAGCTCGGCCAGCTCATCGCTGACGGAGGTCGCGGGGGTACACCCGAGCAGCTCGCTCATGGACGGGTCGGGCGTCCCGGCAACGAACCGGGGCCTGCGGGGCCCGTTCGTCTCCACCCGGCTGACCGCCTCGACCGACAGCGAACGGTGCGGATGGGACACGTCGAAGGCGCTCACCGTCGTGCCCCAGTAGTCCTGGTAGGTGTAGATGTGGGCGGCGGGCTGTACGACGATGCGGCTCGACAGCACACCGGTCGCCGGCGTCATCCGCACCTCGTTGAAGGAGGACCGCGCCTCGTCGGCGTACTCCATCAGCGTCAGGTGGCGGACCATCAGGCGCCAACCCATGCCAGCTCCTCCCTCTGCTGGAAGAACCGCTCGCCGATCGCCTCACAAGCGGACGCGCACGCCTCCTGCAGGGTGACGAGCAGCTCGGGCACCCGGTCCTGCAACTGGGCGAGATCCGTGTACTGCAGGCCGGTGCGTACCCGGCCGATCGCCGCCAGCGCGGGATCGGCGACTCCGGCTCTGACCCTGGCGGGCGTCAGGGCCTGCAGGCATTTCTCCGCCGTCAGCAGCGAGTAGAGGACCGAGCGCGGGAACAGGTTGTCCAGCAGCAGGAACTCCAGGGCGTGGTCGGCGTGGGCGCCGTGCGTGCGGGTGAAGGACTCGTCGGCACCGCTGGCCTGCAGCAGCAGCCGCCGGTCTCCGGGCAGGTGTACGGCCAGCAGCCTGGTCGTCATGTCCACCCGCTCCAGGCTCCGGCCCAGCACGATGAACCGCCAGCAGTCGTCCCTGCTCATCGTCGCGTCGGCCAGCCCGAAGAACAGCGCGGCCCGCTCGCGGACGAATGCCAGGTAGCCGTGCGGCGCGACCGTCGGGAGACGGCGGAGCTGGTGCCAGGTGACGTTGAGACATTCCCACGCCTCACTGGAGATCACCTCTCGCACGCCACGGGCGCTGTCCCTGGCCGCTCTGACCGACGCGGCGATCGAGGCGGGTTCGTCCAGGTCGTAGGCGAGCCGCCGGATCATCAGGGTGGCGCTCAACGGCTCAGGCTGCAGGATGCCGAGAGTGGCGCAGATGGAGCGGCACGTCTCGGGCTCGTCCAGCATGCGGTGCGCGGACACGTCGAGGATCCGGGCGGTGTCGTCGGCGCGTTCGATGTAGCGTCCGATCCAGTACAGGGTCTCGGCGATGCGGCTGAGCAACGGGCGGGTCATCGCGGGTCCTCCTCGTACGGGCGGGTCATTGTTCCTCGGTCCCCGCCGCGACCCTGCTCGGGCTCCACTGGGCGACAGGCGAAGCGGTGACCGAGGCCATCGGAGCGTGCGCGTTGCCGAGCACCCACGTGTCCTTGGAGCCGCCGCCCCGGCTGGAGTTGACCACCAGTTCGCCCTCCGGCAGCGCGACGCGGGTCAGGCCGCCGGGCAGCAGCCACACGTCGTCGCCATCGTTGACCGCGAAGGGCCGCAGGTCGATATGGCGCGGCACCGGCCGCTCGCCGATCCAGGTGGGCGAGGTGGACAGCATCACCGGCCGCTGGGCGATCCAGCCTCGCGGATGGTCCCGTACGGCCTGCCGTACGGAGGCGAGCTGGCCCGCGGTGGCCACCGGACCGATCACGATCCCCTTGCCGCCCGCCCCGTCCACCGGCTTGAGCACGAGCTCGGCCGCCGACTCCAGCGCCCAGTCCCGCACGTCGGGATTGTCGAGCCGGTAGGTTTCCACGTTACGCAGGAGGGGCTCCTCACCGAGGTAGTAGCCGATCAGCTCAGGCACGTAGGTGTAGACGAGCTTGTCGTCGGCGACCCCGTTGCCGACGCCGTTGGAGATCGTGACGTTGCCGGCGCGGGCGGCGTTGACCAGGCCGGGGCAGCCCAGCACCGAGTCGCCGCGGAAATGCAGGGGGTCGAGGTAGTCGTCGTCGATCCGCCGGTAGACCACGTGGACGGGCCGCCTGCCGTACGTGGTGATCATCGAGATGCGGTTGCCCTCGCAGATGAGGTCGCGCCCCTCGACCAGCTCCACCCCCATGAGACGGGCGAGCAGCGCGTGCTCGAAGTAGGCGGCGTTGTAGACGCCGGGCGTGAGCACGACGACGGTCGGGTCGGTGACCCCGGCGGGTGCCGCTTTGCGCAACGCGGCCAGCAGCCTGGCCGGGTACTCCTCGACCGGGCGGACGAACTGCTCGGCGAACAGCGACGGGAGCGTCCGGGCCATGGCCAGGCGGTTCTCCAGCACGTAGCTGACCCCGCTGGGGGTGCGGACGTTGTCTTCGAGCACGCACAGGGCGCCCTGCTCGTCGCGGATGAGGTCGATACCGCCGACGTGCACACGCACCCCGTTGGGCGGGCGCCAGCCGTGTGCGACCCGGTGGTAGTGGGGGCTGGAGTGCAGCAGCTGCCAGGGCATCACGCCGTCGCGGAAGACCTGGCGCGGGCCGTACACATCGTCCAGGAACGCCTCGAGCGCGCGGATCCGCTGCCGGACGCCGCGCGCCACGAGATCCCATTCGGCCGCGTCGATCACCCGCGGGATCAGGTCGAGCGGGAAAGGCCGTTCCTCGCCCGCGTAGTCGAAGGTCACGCCACGATCGGTGAACATCCTGGCCAGCTGGTCGGCTCTGGATCTCAGCTCGTCCACGCCGAGCGGTTGGAGGGCGGCGAAAAGCGCCTGGTACTGCGGCCGGGGGATGCCCGACCGCTCGAACATCTCATCCCATGATTCGGATCCGAGGGAGTAAGCGTCGAATATGTCCGCCATGTCCGGAGATTAAGGACAGTATGTTTCGCGCAATCGCTTCGCGTGTTACAGGGCTGCCACCTCGGGGGCCGGGCGCGGGGCTTCGCGCTCGACCCTGCTCTCGAGGGTCGATGCCGGTTCGGCCGAGGAGCGCGCCCGTCCACCCCGGCGAGCGCAGCCACGCGACATCCGTCCATGATCCCCGCCGACTAGACATGTTCATACCCCCGGAGCCCCTTGGCGCGAACCAGCACAGAGAGGATCATTGTCCACATAAACCCCCCGGCTGGTCGGATCCGCTTGCTGAGCCAGTTCGTGGGTGTTATCCACAGTGAGTAGCTCCGTGCAGATATCGAGGAAACCGACGAACCCTCTCCAGCAGATGCCGATACAGTTGAACGATCCTCACGATTTCCGGGAATTCCTTGCCATGAATGTCGACAAACTGGATGTCTCAGGATGAAGTGACGTAGAGCCGTCGATTGACGGGGCCAGATACGGCCAGTTCGCGACATTGAAGAATATCTCAGCTGCTTATGTGAAAAGATGTAGGCGGTCGCAGAGTAGCGATTTGCCGAATTGGGAGCATAAATGCCGACTGCTCGCGGTAGAGGCGACTCGACCGGAATCTCTGGCGAGGCATTGCGCCAATCCGGACCGACGGCGCTGCGGATGCTGGTCGGCGTACGCCTGCGCCGGCTGCGCGAGTCGAGCGGCACCACCCGTGCGGACGCGGCGTCCGCCATCGGCTGCCCGCCTTCCACGATCAGCCACTTGGAGAGCGGACGTACCGAGCTCCCGCTGGACGACGTGGCCGAGCTGCTCAGCCTGTACGACGTCGACGAGGCCGAACGCCAGGTCGTGCTCACCTTGGCCGCGCAGGCCGACGCCCCCGGCAGGTGGCAGGACTACCGAGACGTGATCTGCGACGAGTTCGCGGCGTTTCTCGGGCTGGAGCAGGACGCGACGGTCATCCGCACCTACGAGGTCCAGCAGGTCCCGGCCCTGCTCCAGACCAAGGACTACGCCAAGGCGCTCATAGCCCATAACCGCGAAGGCCAGGCCGAGCTGATCGAACGTTGGGTCGCCTTGCGGATGCACCGCCAGCAGCTTCTGCTGTCCCCCCAGCCACGTAAATTATGGGTGGTCATGGATGAGTCGGTGCTGCGCCGCCAAGTCGGCGACAGCGCGACGATGCGCGCCCAGCTCGAGCATCTCCAGGAGATGGTCGCCCTCCCGCACGTCACCCTCCAGATACTCTCCTTCGGTCCCGGTAAGGGCGTGGACCCCTTCACGATCCTGCGCTTCGCCGAGGCGGACCTGCCTGATGTGGTCTATCTGGAACAGACCGCCGACGCCCGGTACCTCACCAAGGACGCCGACGTCCGGCCGTACCGGCATCTGCTGAATCAGCTCAGCGTCTACGCGCAGCCCGCGACCGCGACCCCGGAGATCCTCCAGCAGGTCATCAGCACGCTGTGGTCGGCGCCTCCGCTGCCGAAATAGGCGAGCCATCCCCGGATCCGGGGATGGCTCGCCTGACGGTTGGGCCTCAGTAGCCCAGCTTCTTCAGATCGGGCTGCTCGAAGCCCGACTGCGGGACGTCGCCCCGGAACGGTCCGGTGATGACCGGCGGGACGAAGGTCTCCTTGATCGTACGGGCGTTCACCCAGCGGATCAGGTTGAAGATCGAGCCCGCCTTGTCGTTGGTGCCCGAGGCACGGGCGCCGCCGAAGGGCTGCTGGCCCACGACCGCTCCGGTCGGCTTGTCGTTGATGTAGAAGTTGCCCGCCGCGAAGCGCAGCCGCTCCGAGGCCGAGGCGATCGCGTAGCGGTCCTGGGCGATGATCGACCCGGTCAGCGCGTACGGCGAGACGCTCTCCATCTGGTCGAGCACCGCGTCGAAATCGCCGTCCTCATACACGTGTACGCCCAGGATCGGCCCGAAGTACTCCTTGACGAAGATCTCGTCGGTGGGGTCGGCGCACTCCAGGATGGTCGGCTTCACGAAATATCCGGTGGAGTCGTCGTACAAGCCGGTGAGCAGGTCGATGTTCGAGGCGCCGCGAGCCCGGTCGATGGCCGCCTTGTGCTTGGCGAAGGCCCGGTCGTCGATGACCGCGCCCATGAACGTCGACAGGTCGGCCGCCACGTCGCCCACGGTCAGCGACTCGGCCGCGGAGACGAGGTCGTCACGCAGGCGCGACCAGATCGACCGCGGCACGTACGCCCGCGAGGCCGCCGAGCACTTCTGGCCCTGGTACTCGAACGCGCCCCTGATCAGCGCGGTCGAGAGCACGGCCGGGTCGGCCGACGGGTGGGCGAGGACGAAGTCCTTGCCGCCGGTCTCGCCGACGATGCGCGGGTAGCCGCGGTAGGTGGAGATGTTCGCGCCGATCGTGCCCCACAGGTGCTGGAAGGTCGCGGTCGAGCCGGTGAAGTGGATGCCCGCCAGCGCCGGGTGCGTGAGCGCCACCTCGGAGATCGCCTGGCCGTTGCCGGTGACCATGTTGATCACACCCGGCGGCAGACCGGCCTCCTCCAGCAGGCGCATCGTGAAGTGCGCCGCGAACTGCTGCGTGGGCGACGGCTTCCAAACGACGACATTTCCCATCAAAGCCGCCGACGTCGGCAAATTTCCGGCGATGGCGGTGAAGTTGAACGGGGTGATCGCCAGGACGAAGCCTTCGAGCGCCCGGTACTCCATCCGGTTCCACACCCCGGGCGAGGACATCGGCTGGTCGGCGTAGAGCTGCCGCGCGTAGGCCACGTTGAACCGCAGGAAGTCGATCAGCTCGCAGGCCGCGTCGATCTCCGCCTGCTGCGCCGACTTCGACTGCCCGAGCACGGTCGCGGCGTTCAGCGTCGCCCGCCACGGCCCGGCCAGCAGGTCGGCCGCCTTGAGGAAGATCGCCGCCCGCTCGTCGAACGACAGCGCCCGCCAGGCCGGAGCGGCCCGCAGCGCGCTGTCGACGGCCTCCCGCACGTCCTGGGCCGTGGCGTCGTGCGTGCGGCCGAGGACGGAGGCGGTGTTGTGCGGCTGCACCACGTCGATCGGAGCGCCGCCGCCGAGCCGCCGCGCGCCGTCGATCGTCATGGTCAGGTCGATCGAGGAGCCGGACAGCTCCTTGATCCGGTTCTCCAGCGTCGTACGCTCCGGGCTGCCCGGCGCGTAGCCGTACACCCGCTCGTTGGCGGGAACGGGCACGTTGCTGATGGCATCCATTTACTTACCCCCAAGGGCACGAAGGAAGAAGGCGACGTTGGCGGGGCGCTCGGCCAGGCGCCGCATGAAATAGCCGTACCAGTCGTCGCCATAGGGAACGTAGACGCGGACGGTGTGACCCGCTCCGGCGAGATCCTCCTGCCGGTCGGTGCGGATCCCGTACAGCATCTGGTACTCGTAGGACCCGAGCCCGCGGCCGAAGCGGTCCGCGAGCAGCTCGGTGATCGAGATGATCCGGTCGTCGTGCGTCGCCACCATGGGGTACCCCTGCCCCGCCATGAGGATCCGCAGGCATCGTACGTACGCCTTGTCGACGTCGTTCTTGCCCTGGTGGGCGACCGAGGCGGGCTCCCGGTAGGCGCCCTTGACCAGGCGTACCCGCGAACCCTCGCCGGCCAGTTCGCGGCAGTCGTCCACGCTGCGGAACAGGTAGGCCTGGATGGCCACGCCGGTCGCCGGGAAGTCCGCGCGCAGCTTGCGCAGGATCCCGAGCGTCGAGTCGACGGTGGTGTGGTCCTCCATGTCGAGCGTCACGGTCGAGCCGTTCGCGTCGGCGGCGGCGCAGATCTCGCGGGCGTGCTCCAGCGCCGTCGCGTCGTCGAGCCGCTGCCCGAGGGCCGACAGCTTGACCGACACCTCGCCCCGGCGGCCGAGCTCCAGCGGGCGCAGCGCGCCGAGCAGCGTGATGTACGCCTT
The DNA here is from genome assembly GCF_040648415.1 of Nonomuraea sp. NPDC049141. NCBI lineage: Bacteria > Bacillati > Actinomycetota > Actinomycetes > Streptosporangiales > Streptosporangiaceae > Nonomuraea > Nonomuraea sp. NPDC049141. Next base: position 536,473 of record NZ_JBEZDR010000004.1, on the reverse strand, counting down.
GGCGGTGGCCGCCGCCGCGCCGGCGTCGCGGGTCTCTTCGCCGAGATGGTCGACGGTGACCGCGAGATTGGCGTCGCGCAGCCGTTCGATGGCGGTCCGGGCCTCTTCCACGCCCTCACCGGCGACGAACCTGTCGACGACCTTGCGCGTGAGCGGGAAGCCCGACACAGAGCGGCGTACCAGCGCGCTCCGGGAGGTGGCGAGGAGCAGTTGACCCAGCATGTTCTCAGCCTAAAACCGCAGCTCATAACAGGGCCATCGACGCGCGTAACGGCGGTTGTGGCAGGCTGTCATACAAATGCACAATTCAGCAGATCTACAGGAGACCGTCGACGAGCTCGCCCGCCTGCTGGGGGCGTCCGCGACGCTGGAGGACCGCTCGTTCCGCCTGCTGGCGTACGGTGCGCAGCACGGCGACATCGACACCGTCCGCCAGGAGTCGATCCTGCGCAGGCGCGCCACGGGCGAGGTCCGCGACTACTTCGAACGCTACGGCATCGCCCGGGCGCACGGCCCGGTGAGGATCCCCGCGGACGCCGACCTCAAGGTCCTGGCCAGGGTCTGCTGGCCGCTGCGCCACGGCGAGGTCACCTACGGCTACCTGTGGCTGCTCGACTCCGGCAGCCTCACCGACGAGGTGCTGCTGCGGGCGGCCCCGCTGGTAGCCAGGGCCGCCGCCGCGCTCGCCCAGGAGGCCAGGAGCCGTCAGGACCTCGGCCACGGCCTGCGCGCGCTGCTCTCGGCGGACCCGGAGGAGCGGGCCGGCGCCTCCATCGAGATGCGCGGGCCCGTCGCCGCGATCGCCGTGCGCGAGTCCGAGGAGCGTGTCGCCGCCCTCTGGACGCTGCCGCGCGGCGTCCTGGCCCGCGCCGGCTCGCCCGTCGCGCTGCTCGCCCCGGCGCACCTGGCCGCCGAGGTCGCCCAGACCCTCCAGAACGCCTACGGTACGGCGGCCGGCCTCGGCGCCCCGCGGGCGGACCCGGCGGACGCCTGGCAGAGCTGGCGCGAGGCGCGGCAGGCGCTGCGCGTCGCCGAGCACTTTCCCCGCTTCGCACCCGTCGCCCGCTGGGAGGACCTGGGCGTGCACCGGCTGCTGGCCAGGCTCGGCCAGAGCGACCTGCGCGAGCTGGCGACCGAGACCGCGGCGCTCGACCACGAGCTGGCGCACACCGTGGAGGTCTACCTGGACCACGGCGGCCACGCCCAGAAGACGGCCGCGGAGCTGGGCATCCACCGCCAGACGCTGTACTACCGGCTGGGCAAGGCCGAGCGGGTGCTGCACCGGGACCTGTCGGACGGCGACGACCGCCTGACCGTCCACCTGGGCCTCAAGGCGGCCCGCCTCCTGCCGGTCAGAGATGGCTGAGGGCCGACGAGTCGCCCGGCCCGGCGCGCTCGGTCAGCCCCTTGGCGACCCGCTCCCGGTGGGCGTCGTCCTTGTGACCGTCGTACTTGAACTTGCCGCGGATCTCCTCGATCGCCAGCCGGACCCCCTGGATGCCGGACATCAGCCGCGGCATCCGGGCCGGATCACCGTGCCCGGGTTCGAGGTCGTCGAGCTGTTCACGCAGGATCTCCATCTTGCCCTCGGCCTCGGTGACGACCTCGGCCCGGCAGACGAGCTGGACGGCGGAGTAGTACGTGGTCGGCACGCCGAGCTCGGGTTCGATGCCGGGCTCGGCCCGCCACCGGCCGGGGATGTAGGCCCAGGGACCCGCCACCGACATGATCACCTTGGGGTTCTCGCCGATCGCCGCCCAGACGGGATTGGGCCTGGCCAGGTGGAGCACGATCGTCCGGTCGTCCACGAGCAGGAACTGCGTCGGCACCACGACGGGCACCTCACGACCGCGGCCCGCGGCTATGAGATGCCCGAACTGGTGGTCCTTCACGTACGCCAGGGACTGCTCGTCGGTGCCGGCGTCCCAAGGATGAATCAGCATAAAAGGAACTTTAAGCGCAGGCGAGCTCGTACACCCGCACGAGCTCCTGGCTGACCCGCTCCCACGAGTAGCGCGAACGGGCGCGGTCGGCGCCCGCGTAGCCGAGCGCGGTGCGCAGCGTCGGGTCCGTCAGCAGCTCGCGGGCCAGGCGCGCGGTCCGCGCGGGACGGTCCGGCGGCACCAGCAGGCCGGTGACGCCGTCGATGATCGAGTCGAGGTGCGCGCCGACGGCCGAGGCGATGACCGGTACGCCGCAGGCCATGGCCTCCAGCGCGACGACGCCCGTCGTGGCCTCGCGCGGCACCGACACCACGGCGTCGGCGCTGCGCATGAGCTTGGGCACCGCGGCCCGCTTGACCTGGCCGAGCAGGGTCACGCGGTCGGCCACGCCGAGCTGCTGCGCCAGGGCGCGCAGGCGGCGCGCCTCCCGGTCCTCGTCGAGCAGCTCCGGCTCGGGGCCGCCCGCCAGCACGAGCTCGACGTCCTGGAGGCCCTGCAGCGCGCGGATGATCGTGGGGGCGCCGCGTTCGGGAGTGAGCGGGCCGAGGTGCAGCAGGCGCTTGCGGCTGCCGCGCGTGGCCACCGGGCCCTGGCGGTGGAAGCGCTCGGTGTCCACGCCGTACGGCACGACGGCGATGTTGTGGCGCGGGACGCCGAGCCGGATCAGCGCCGACTCCTCGTCACCTGAGCCGACGATGACCGCTCTGGCGCTCCGGCCGAGCGCGAGCTCCAGCTTCAGGTGCGTGGTGTCGATCGAGTGGAAGGTCTGCGTGACCGGCACCTGCAGCCCTTTGGCGCCGCTGACGGCGGCGAGGCCGCCGGTCCAGGAGTGGGCGTGGATCACGTCCGGCGTCTCCTGGTTCCACCGCCGGCTGAGGTACTGGCCGACGTCCTTGAGGTACGGCATGACGTCGGTGGAGGTGAGATCGCGGAGCGGGCCCACGTCGATGTGCTCCAGCATGACGCCCGGGGCCACCCGCGTCCTGGGCTTTCCCTCGGCACTGTCACGCCGGGAGTAGATCGTGACGTGATGATCGCGTCCCAGCTCACGTGCGACGGAGAGAATCTGGTGACGCTTGTTGCCTGTGGCGGAAGCGACGATCGCGATATTCATGGCACACCTCAGCGTTAAACCAGCCTTCAAGGTGTGCCTGCGTCTTAGGCACGTCGTTCTCTGGTCATGACCTTACCCGTAGATGGCTCATCCGCAAACCCCCGCAGATCAGACACCACGGAGAGCCAGCACCACGATCTCATCCCAAACCTGCCCACCGGAGAACGCGTGCCGGTCCGCCTCGACCGCCTTCACGATCGTCGTCGGCGCCTGACCCGCGCATCTGCCCAGCACATCGGCCAGCCGCTCCTCGCCGTACGGCTCGCCGACCTCGTTCCTGGAGGAGATCAGCCCCTCGGAGTAGAGCACCAGCGTCTCACCCACCGCGACCTTGAGCTCCTCGGCCTCGGTCTCGGCCTCCGGCGAGATGCCCAGCGGCACGCCGCCACCCGCGGCGAACCGGACGCTCCCGTCGGGCAGCAGCAGCGCGGCCGGATGGTGCCCCGCCGACGACAGGCGGATCCTGCGGCCCCGCACGAACCCGGCCACGACCATCACGAACATGCCGGTGCCCTGCGACACCAGAGCCTCGTTCACCTTGCGCAGCACCACGTCGGGATCGGACTCCCAGACGCTGAGCACCCGCACCCCGCCCCTGACCATCGCGCTGACCGACGCCGCCTCCTCGCCCTTGCCCGCGGCGCCGCCGAGCGCGAACGCCCAGCCGTCCGCGACGGGGAAGACGTCGTAGAACTCGGCGCCGACCGACGCGCCGGGGTTGTAGATCGCGGCGGCCTCGTACCCGGGCACGTCCGGCAGATTGCGCGGCGCGACGGTCGCCGACAGCGCGTCGGCGGCCCGTGAACGGCTCTGGAAGCTGCTCTGCGCGCGCACCGCGAGCCCGAGTTGGAGTCCGACCTCCTGCATGACCCCGAGGTCGGCCAGCGTGAACGGCGGCCGGTCGTGCGCCCTGACCAGCGTCAGCACGCCGTCCTCCCGGCCGATGGGCACGCACAGCATCGAACCCGCGCCCATCGCGGTCAGCAGCGGCCCGTCGGCGCAGAAGCCCAGCAGCGTCTCGTCGTCGACCATCTCGTGCACCACGCCGGAGCCGCGCTCCAGGACCTGGGTCACCACCTGGCTCGCGGCCGGGGCGGCGGACTCGACCTGCCGGACCAGATCGCCCAGCGGGTGGTCCTTGGGCGCCACCACGGCCGCGCGGCGGGCCAGCCCGTCGCGCACCATGTCGGCGATCACCCAGTCGGCCCAGCCGGCCGCCAGCAGCCGCGTCGCCCTCGGCAGCGCCACCGGCTGGCTCAGCGCCTCCTCCTCCAGCAGCAGCGTGGTCATCGTGGCCAGCAGGTCCTGGCGCTTGGCCGCCGCCAGCAGCAGCGCGCCGTCCGACTGCTCAGGCCGCCGCGCGCCCGGCTCGGGCAGTTGCACCTCGGTCGGCAGCACCACGGCCGCCACCATCTGCTGCGGCTCGCCGGGCATCGTCAGGCGGGTCAGCGCCACCTGGACCGTGTGGGTCCTGCCCTGGTGCGCCAGCCGTGACTCGAACGCCGCCGGCTGCCCGGTCTGCAGCACCGACGTCAGGTGCGAGCGGAACGCCGCCCGCCGCGACACGTCCACCAGCAACGGGAACGACCGGCCCACCAGGTAGCCGTCAGGACTGCCCAGCATCTGCGAGGTCTCGGGGTTGATCCGCCTGACGACGCCGCCGCCGTCGAGCACGATCACCGGCACGGGGAAGGCCCGGTAGACCTGGCGCAGCAGCTTCAGCTCCCGCTGGGTCCCGTCCTTCTTGCCGCCCTGCCGTTTGGAGGCGTTCTTGAGTGCTTCGCGCGCCTCGGCGAGCAACTCGGCGGCGGTGTCGAGCTCCGCGAGCGCGGCGTCTAGAGTCGGCGCCAGGTCGGAGGGGTAGGCCGCCCGCGCCTCGCGCAGGGAGGAAACACGTCCGGACAGAGCGTCCAGGGCATGTTCGAGGCCGGGCATGGTCATCCTCTGACGCTACGCCACGCTGGATAATGCTAGCCATAAGGGGTAGGGCTTGCTTGCTATGAAATCAACAGCGATGATCACCCCCGGACTTGCCCGTAACCTGGCGACTCTCGGGCGGTTGGGCGAAGACAATTCAACGGAAAGTGTGCTGCGCGGCCTGACGACCGCGCTCGCCGACGGAGTGCCCGGTTGCTCGGGCGGCTCCGCCGAGCACTGGCGTGACCAGCGGGTGCTGGTGTCGGGCTCGCACAGCGAGCTGATCATGCTGGTCGAAGGCGAGCGCGGCATCGGCGAGGGCCCGTCGACCGAGGCCCGGCTGACCGGCGGCCGGGTGGTCGTGACGGACGTGCTGAGCGACACGCGCTGGCCGCGCTACGCCCCGCTCGCCGCCCGCTGGGGCGTGCGCTCGGTGCTGGCCGTGCCGATCCGGCTCGACCCCGTCCTGCTGGTCATCGGCCTGTATTCGGTACGGCCGTCCGCCTTCTCCCCGCAGGCCGCACAGGCGCTGGCCGACATGCTGACCGAGCAGGTGGGCGTGGCCATGGCCAACCTCTGGGACTTCGAGGAAGCGCGTACCGACGCCGCCCAGCTCCACGAGGCCCTGGCCGGACGATCGGTGATCGACCAGGCCAAGGGCATCATCATGAAGACCAGCGGCTGCTCGGCCGAGGGCGCCTTCGAGGAGCTGCGCCGGATCTCACAGCACCATCAGGTCAAGGTGGCGGATCTGGCCAGGCTCCTGGTCGAGGAGCACCAGAAGAAATCCCGCCGCAAGTGATCTCGGATCGCGCTCAGCCAATGGCGGCCAAGGCGTCGTCGAGCGTGTCGTACAGCGGCAGCCGCTGCGCGAGCCCGGTGATCCACATCACCTTCGACTTCGAATATTCCACGCCGACCAGCGCGAACCTGGCCCCCGACGCCAGGCTGGTCTGCCAATGGTGGACGATCAGTCCGAGCGCGCGCGAGTCCATGAACGTCACCCCGGACAGGTCCAGGATCAGCTCGGAGCCCGCCAGCGAGAGGTAGTCGGCGAACTGCTCGCGCGTCGTGGCGTCGAGTATGCCATCGACCTTGATCACCGTGATCTCGTCCACGGTCGACGACGTAAGGCTCAGGGCCGTCACCGCCCCTTCGCCGTTCTCCGGCATTGTCACGGGGCAACCTTACTGTCACCACGCGAAGGAGGAATACTTCCGCCTTCAGGGGGGACACTGGATCCGAAGTCCAGCAGAGGGCTTCCGTCTCGGATGTAGAGCGAGGCATGCCTCTGCCTGGGCTTTTTCTGCAGGTGGAGGCCGCCCTGCGACCCATATGAGGAGCAGCGATGGCTGTGCAGGAATACGTCCTCGAGGAGTTGACCGCCGAAGAACTGCTGGCCGAAATGGCCGGCGAAGCCACTCCCGACAGCCACAAGGAACGCCTGCGGGAACGCATCGTCGAGATGCACCGCTCGCTCGCCATGGAGATCGCCAGACGCTACCGCTACCGCGGCGAGCCCCTGGAGGATCTCCTGCAGGCCGCGTACGTCGGCCTGATGAAGGCCGTCAACGGCTTCGACCCGACCCTCGGCCACGCCTTCAGGGGCTACGCCGTCGTCACGATGACCGGCGAGGTCAAGCGCCACTTCCGCGACCGCACCTGGGCCATCCGGGTGCCGCGCCTCTACCAGGAGCGCCGATCCGAGCTGAACCGGCTCGTCGCCGACCTCAGCCAGGACCTCGGCCGCTCCCCCACCGTGGCCGAACTGGCCGCGAAGATGAACATCAGTGAGGAGGACGTCCTGCTCACACTCGACGCCTCCGCCGCCTACAGCACGCTGTCGCTCGACGCGCCGCTCGGGACCGACGACGACGCCGCCTCGCTCGGCGACGTCATCCCGGAGGACGACGACACGCTGAGCAAGATGGTCGATCGGGAGGCGGTCAAGCCGCTGATCAACGCTCTCCCGTCGCGCGAGAAGCACATCCTGCTCCTTCGTTTCTTTGGGAACATGACTCAAGCCGAAATAGCGGCAGAGTTCGGCATCTCTCAGATGCATGTATCGCGAATCCTCCGTAAAGTGCTGGACCAGCTACGTAGTGAGCTAGTCGGCTGATAAGGCGGTTACCGGGTGAACGGGGATGTCGATCCTCAGGCGGGCTCCATCAGTCCGCCACCTGGCGCGCCGGTGAAAGAGCTGAGCTTCCGGCTGCCGGACCTGCCACGGGTCCGGCAGTTCGCCGCGTCCGAGGCCCGGGGGGTGGGCATGGCGGAGGAGGCGGTGGGCGATTTCGTCATCGCCGTCAACGAGGTGGCCACCAACGCCGTCACGCACGGCACGGTCGACGCGCAGCTCCGCACCTGGGTACACAACGGCGAGCTGGTGGTCGAGGTACACGACGAGGGCACCTGGAAGCCCGGGCCGATGCCCGGCTCCGTGGGCGGGATGGGACTCTGGGTGGCCCGCCTGCTCTCCTCCGACCTGTCACTGCGGGTCGGCGGCGAGGGCAGCACGGTCACCATGCGTTTCCCCAGCAAGACCTGAATGACATCTACGCGCGGCGCCTCGTGACCGAGTGCGCCGCGCGCCTTTCTGGTGTGCTTCGTCCGTCTGACTACCGACGGGTGCGGCCCCGCCAGCCGCCGTAACTCTTGACGCTGCCCGTACCGATGCCGGCCTGGTGCAGCGCCAGCAGCGTCAGACCGAGCAGCATGAACGTCGTGCCCGAGATCCCCGACCCGATGCTCACGTTCAGCAGGTCGAGCAGGAAACCCAGACCGAAAATGATCGCCGCGACTATCGCCAGCATGTCCCGTTACCTCGTTTCGTGGGCCGAGCCGGATTCATGCCCGGACAGGGTGAGCAGCCGCTCCAGCACGACGCGATACTCGCGCAGAGCCAGCCGTAGCTGCTCGGTGTCGCCCGCGCCCTTCCAGCGCTCGCGCAGCTCGCCGGTGCGGGCCGTCAGGCTGCTGGTCAGCTCCTCGACGACCTCGTCGACGAGCCCTTCGGCCCGCTGGACGGCGTCGCCCGGGTCGTCCACGAACGAGGTCTGCAGTTCGCGCCAGCGGGCCTGCACCTCGGCCGGGTCGTGGTCGAACAGCACGACGGACTCGGGAGGCGCCGCGTGGGCCGGCGCGCCTTCCACCGCCACGAGCTCGTGTACGTCGTCGTCCTGTTCGTCGCTGTACTCGGCGTGCGCCGGGTCCGGACTGGGGCTTGGCTCGGGGGCCGCCAGCATGTCGCCGTCCGCAGGGGCGTACGGCTCGTGGTGGCGGGCGCCGTCCTTCTCGCCGTCGTCTCTGGTGAGATCGGCCGTGGGGGTGTCGTTCGCGCGGAACTCGTCCTCCTTTGACGGGTCGTCCGTACGGAAGTCGTCCGCCGGGCCGTACCCGCTGCCGGAGGCGCGCTCGTCGAGGTGCTCACGTGAAGGGTCGTCCTCGCGCTCGTCCTCGTCGTTGGCATGGTCCGCCCGTTGCGACGGCACCTTGAGCTCGTCGCTGCTCGTCATATCTGTCACCGTCCTCGCGTGGTCTCTTGCAGGAGTTCCTCGAAGAGCGCGCGGTAGTGCACCATCGCCTGGCGGAGGTCCTCGGTGGAGGCCTCCTTCCTGGCGGCGCGCCCGCTGATCTCGTGGGCCGTCCGGTAGTGGTCCAGGGTGGCCGCGTGCCCGACCGACAGGTCGGACAGCTGCTGCTCGAATCCCTCCGTCGGGTAGCCCCGCTCGGCCATGACCGACGTGACCAGCTGGTCGGCCTCGGTCACCGCGAACCCGGGGGCGTCGACGAAGCGCTCCTGCACCTCGGTCCACCGGGTGGCGTAGCCGTCCCGCGACTCTTCCGGCAGGGGCCGGATGCCCAGCTCGGAGTGGCGCTGCTCACGGGCGAGCAACTCCTGCTCCGCGTCGTGCCTGCTGTTGTGCTCCGCCATCAGGCGTTCGTACTCGGGGCCGAAACGTGCGCGGAGGCGGCTGCGGCGCTGCTGCTGCACCACCACGTAGCCGACTGCGGCAAGGGCCACCACCGCGATCACGACGACGACCACCCAGATAAAGGTGGACATGTTGTTCGCCTCCGGTCTCTATGGTCGAGACCAGCGACTGCCCTCGTACGAACGTCCGAAACGCCGGTGTCAGCGGCCTTCCAGCGCTTTCCTGGCGCTTTCGAGCACCACTGCGACGTGAGAGCCACCAGGGGCCGCCGCGACCTCCCTGAACCCGCTGACGCTGTCGTAATCGACGTCCAGCCCGGCATCGACAAGCCGCTGCGCCCACCGCAACGCGGTGTTCAACCGCTCGGCCGCCGGCGGCTTCCCCTGGGCGGCGGCGGACAGGTTCCGCAGGTTCGTCGCGGGCCCGGACTGCGCGTGCCCGCGCTCCAGCTTCCACGGCAGGGCCCGGCTGTGATCGAGCATCGGCTTGGCCAGGCCCGCGGCCCGCTTGGCCTGCAACACCCCGGACTCGCTCACCCCGAAATGCGCGGCCAACTCCTGCACGCTCATCCCCTCGGCGACGAGCCGAGCCAGCTCACCACGATCGACGGTCGGCCTGCGCCCCACGAGCCCCTCCTGCCTCCTGCTGAGTACACGTGCGGTTCTGATGTGCGCTAAGGTTATGACGTCTCGCCCCGCAGGGGGTGATCGACACAACCGGGACGTAGCGCAGCTTGGTAGCGCACTTGACTGGGGGTCAAGGGGTCGCAGGTTCAAATCCTGTCGTCCCGACCAGGTTTTCACTGGTCGGTAAGGGTGTCACTCGAATAGGTGGCACCCTTTCGCATTGGTGAGTGACTAGCGGGCGAAGAGATCGTCATCGCCGCAGCTCCTTGCAGGAGTATGGGGCGGATCTGCTTACGGTGGACGGCTTCGGTGACGGCCGACCCCGTGCGGGCCACACCTCACACGGGCCGCAGAATGAGTTGGACGGGCCCTCGTCAACAATCTCGTGAACCAGAAGGACCGCCCCCGCTTCCGTGCGGTCGTCCGCAACCTGGATCACGTCGGAACCGGCACTCTCGTCGAGTACGTTCAGGGCCACCCCTCACAGCCTGAGACCTTGGTCTCCGCACTGCGCGGCGTCACCGCTCTGTTCATCAATCCGAGTGCCGTCGGACATGCCGTCACTGCGCTGGTGGATCTCGCTAGTGAGCACGGCGTGCGGCGCGTGGTGACACTGTCGGCGAGCGTTGAAGACGGCTACGACGGGAAGCCTCTTCGCGATATTGGCGCGTGGAACAGGCAAGCCGAAGAGGCTGTCGTCGCCAGCGGTCTGGAGTGGGTGATCCTCCAGGTCGATTTCCTCGCCACCACTACACGAGCCATATGGCGCGACGAACTCCTCGCCGGGGACGTGGTGCGCGGTTCGTTCGCCGAGTGGCGGACCGCTCCCGTCCACGAGATCAACGTCGCGGCGGTTGTCGCCCGCGCGTTGCTCACCGATGACCTGCTCGGGCAGGGAATAGTGCTGACCGGGCCGAAATCGCTCACGCAGCCCGAGATGGTTGCCGCTATCGGTGCGGCAATGGGGCGATCACTCCGCTTTCAGGAGCTACCGCCGGAGGCAACCCGGGAAGACATGATCGTACGTGGTTTCGACGCCGGATTCGTCGATGCCCTTCTTACGGCGCAGGCCGAGAAGGTGGACCGGCCACCGGTCATCACCGGGGAGGTCGAGCGGATCCTTGGCCATCCGGCCCACACCTATGCCCGATGGGCAGTCGCGCCGCCGTACTCAACCTCCGCCGCCTGATCAACCTCGGACTCACCCACACCAACGGCACCTGGACTCTCGTCCCGATCACTGCATGGCAAGAGGGCGAGCCAGCTCTTGCCGACCCTCTCACCAAGATCTTCAAGACATTTCTAGGGAGGACTTTGTCGCTATTGAAGGTCTTTGCGTGGCTGGCTCTCTAGGGTGGTGGCTCATGAAGATCACGATGTTGGCGACCCTCGTCGCCGCAGCGGCAGTCGTCTCCCTCACTCCCGGCGTGGCCAACGCCGAGCCCGGGCCGTCCGGATGTAGCAGCGGGTACGGCTACCGGCACGAGTACACCTGGGCCCACTGCACGTCTGGAGCGGGATACGTGCAGGCGATCGCCACCTGCTCCAACGGGTCGGCCACCACCAAGGTTCGCGGCCCTTGGAAATATGTGGGCGACCAGTCGGAGGCTCACTGCCCCAGCTCTCACCGCAAAGCTGTTGGGCATGCCTACAGCACCAAGAAGTACTGATTCAACGGCGCCTGGAGGGCTGACTCAGCCTGATACGCAGCCGCCATTCGTTAGATGAGCTGGATATATGCGGCGGTCAGGCGGGTTCGTTGGTGGAACCAGCGGGCGCGTGCTTGGTGACGGCGGCGCCAGGCTGACCAGTGGGCGGTGCGTTCCCGTGACGGTGTGCGGGTGGTGACGGCGTTGAACAGGCGCTCGATCTCGGCGACCGTCAGCGGGATCATGCCGGGCTCGGCGGGTGGTTGCTGGTCGGGACTGGTGGGTGGCGGGGTTTGGGGGTCGTTGTACGGGACTGCCTGAGTCTCGGGGATAACGAGCGGATCGATCGTTATCCGGGGTGGCCAGGGGTTGCTCATCGCGCCACCGCCTTCTTGGCGTGGTGTCTCATGGCATAGCCCAGGTGGACCGTGCCGTGTATCAGCGCGGATCGATGAAAGGACTTCCTGGCACGCTTACCGTCCGAGAGCACCGCCGCCGACTTCGGGTCGTGAGGTATCCATGCCAGCACCGGCAGGTCGAACGACTGTAGATGCCAGGTGCGGCACGGCAGCGGGATCGTCTCCTCGTCGCCCAAGCCCGGCGGTTCCTTGAGGCGGCGTGGAACGTCAGCGTGGGCGGCTGAGGGCGGCCTCGGCCAGATCCGTCCATCGCTCGGCCGAGGAGTGGGGCACGACCACCCAGTCCTTTACCGCCCTGCCCTGCCCCGAGGGGTCGAAGAGAGACGCCCCGGGCAGCTCGAGCGCGGCCGTGTGCTCGGGGGTATCCCTGACCAGCCGGAACACCATCGCGCCGTCGCGCTGCAGGCTGGCGAACACCTTCCCCACTTGATCTTTGAGCGCGGGACTCCCCATCATTCTGGAGATCCGTACACCCAGGTCGGCCAGCTCGGCGCCGACCTGCTTGAAATCCTCTTCTGCGCTCATCGTCAGTCGGTCCAAACTCCATGGCGGCGTGTTCAAGCGGCTCGTCGTGGTCGGGGTTCTTTCCGCGTGACGCGACCGCCTCGGCCCCGCCTTCCGACAGCACGGCGATCAGGCTAGTCGTCTTGACGGCACTGATCAAGGTCGGATGCGGGGTGCCGACCATGCCGAGTCTCGCCGCCGGTCCTCGACCGTACGCGAAGGCATGGCTTCTCGCCGAGGCCTGCGGCGGCGAACGCCCCCGCCCACCGTGGCCGCCGGATATGGGGGCCACGGGAGCGGTTTTCGCGTCCGACCCCGCCGCGGTCTGGAACCTCATCCGCTTCGCCGGCCCGGGGGCCGTCGAACGCAACCACCTCCCGGTACGCGACTATCGCTACCCGCACCTCGAACCGTGAAAGCACTCACCAGGCGATACGCCGGAGTGCTGTGGAGTAGGCAGCCGCCGCACGGTCGATGTCGTCGTCGGTGAGAGCGGTCGACATGTTGATCAGGCCGCGCGGCGCGGTGTAGACCCCTTCCAGCAACAGCGCCAGGTGCAGTGCGGCGAGCAGCGGGGACGCGACGGCGCGTACTCCGGCGGCGTCGGACGGCGCCTCGGCGGCGAAGTGGACGTTGAGGATGGAGCCCGCGCGGGTCACGGTCAGCGGCAGCCCCGCGTCCCGTCCGGCGGCGGTGACGGCCTCGGCGAGCCGTACGGCGTGGCCTTCGAGCGTGGAGATGGCCGGTGCGTCGAGATGGCGGAGCGTCACCGCGCCGGCGACCGCCGCGGCGAGGTGGCCGTTGAACGTTCCAGAGTGGGTGATGGATCCAGGAGTGGTGGAGGCGGCGAGCAGCATGACGTCCGCACGGCCCCCCACGGCGCCGATCGGCATCCCGCCGCCGATGATCTTCCCCAGGAGCGTGAGGTCGGGCGACAGCCCCTGCCTGCCCTGTTCGCCCGCGACGCCGTTGCGGAGCGCCTGGATCTCGTCCAGGACGAACAGCGCCCCGCGGGATCGGGCCAGGTCCTGGACCCCGGCGAGGAAACCGGGCGCCGCGGGCACGACTCCGCCCGCGCCCAGGAAGGGCTCGGCGAAGACGGCGGCGATGTCATCGGTCAACGCCTCGCGGACGGCGTGGAGATCGTTGTAGGGCACGGCGACCACGTCGGGCTCGCCCGGCAGCAGTGGTGGCATGCTGCCGTGGTAGGCCCCGTCGAACATCAGCAGCGCCTTCCGCCCGGTGGCCCGGCGGGCCAGGCGGGAGGCGAGGATGGACGCCTCGGTGCCGGAGTTGGTGAACCGGACGCGTTCGACCGACGGCACCCGGTCCACCAGGAGCTCGGCCAGCTCGATCTGCCGCTGATGCGCGCTGGCGAAGGCCAGGCCGCCGGCGAGGATCGCGGTGACGGCCTCGGTGACCGGCGGGAACGCGTTGCCGTGAACCAGCGAAGTGTAGTTGTTGACCAGGTCGAGGTAGGTGTGACCGTCGACGTCGCGCAGGCGGGCGCCGTGCCCCTCGGCCACGATCACCGGATGGGGCGGATAGGTGGTGATCGACCGGGTCTCCCCGCCGGGCAGCACCCGGGCGGCGCGTTCGTGGGCCGCGGCCGATCGGGGCGTCCGGGCGCGGTACTCGGCGACCAGATCGGCCAGGCGGTCGGCTCCAACGGTGGTCATGATCTTCCTTCTTCCAAGCCGTGCCAAGGCGTCAGCGGCAAACGAGCCGGGCGGGGTTCGCCCGGGTGATGTGGTCGTACTCCCCCGGGTCCAGGCCGGCCCGGAGCAGCTGTTCCCGGAAGCCGCCGGGAACGAACACGTAGCCGCCGCCGTACGCGCGGAGCTGGGAGACCAGGCAGACGTCGTGAGACAGCAGCACCCGGTCGATATGTCCGGCCCGCACCAGGCTCATCACCGTGCGGACCCGGCGCTCGGCCTCTACCGCGCTGTCGGTGTTGATGGTGTCGACACCGACGTAGGCCCCCCGCGCGGCGATCTGCCCGGCGTAGCCGGGGGTGAGCACCAGGTCGCAGTGCCCGATGGCGATCCGCTCCGGGTCCGCGCCCGCGGAGACCAGCAGGTCGAGCTGGGGCAGGCCGACCGGCCATCGCGCCGCGTGCGTGTAGATCGCGGCGCCGGTCTGTCGCTGGGCTCGGGCGGCGGCGCGGAGGGAACGTTCCTCCGCCGCGGAGATGTACCACTTGTCCGCCCCGACCTCACCGATCAGACCGGCGCGGACGTCGGTGCCCGGGAACCCCTCAGTGAGATCGCGTACGATCTCCTCCGCTATCTGCTCGACGCTGTGCCGGTCGATCCACTCCAGGTCGAGGTACGGGTCACGATAGTGGCCGGTGCCCAGGACGACCTGTACGCCGGTGGCCTCGGCGACCCGGCGCACCGCCTCGACGTTCGCCGGATCGCGGGTGGCTCCCGGCGGGTACGGTCGCGCCCCGGCGTCCATCGCCGCCCCATGGGTGAGCTCGGCGCTGGTGAGGTCGAACACCGTGGCGCCGCCGAGATCGCGGAAGGCCCGGACCTCCTCGGCGACGAGGTCTTCGTCGATCAGCAGGCCGTCGGCACGGCGCTCCCGCATCAGGTTGATGAACAGGTGCTCGTGCGGCAGGACGAACCCCAGGTCTTTCTGGTCGATCCGGCCGAGAACAGTCGTCACTGATGACATTCGGCTCCTAACGGTTTTGCCGGGTAAGGGAGAGCAGGCGGGCGGGTGTGGTCCGGGTGAGCCGCCGGATGTCGTCCGGGTCGAGGCCACGTGCCAGCATCAGTGGCAGGACCCGCCGCAGGATGTGGGTGTATCCCTCACCGCCGTGACGTCTCAGCTGGGTTCTGCGGCAGACGTCCTGGGCGATGACGACGCGGTCGCCGTACCCCGAGGCGATCAGCTCCCTGATATGGCGGACGCGGGTGCCGTCGTTGGGCATGTCGAAGCCGGGATCCTGCGGGTAGTAGGCGGATTCGGTGCCGAACAGGTCGAATTCCAGCACACAGCCGGTGTCCGCGAGTTCACGCATGTCGTCCTGCTCGGTCAGCGTCCGGTCGATGTGCGACATGACGGTCCGGGCCGCATCGCCGCCCGCCCCGACGACGACATTCAGGTGTTCCCTGGGGGCATCCACGTGGCGGCCGGGGTGGATCAGCAGGGCGGCTCCGGTCTCGGACTGCGCGACGGCGGCGGCCTTCAGCACCTTGACCTCGTCGGGGTGGGGCGGCCAGGACAGCCCGATCTCGCCGATGACGCCCGCGCGCACCCCGGTCCCGTCCACGCCGTCGAGGATGTCGCCGACGATCTCCTTGGCGATGTCCTCCTCGGTCATGGTCGCGACCGTCGGCGGATGGAAGGCCGCCGTGTAGTAGCCGCTGCCCATGACGATGTGGACACCGGTCCTCTCGGCGATCTCGCGCAACCCTGAGGGATCGCGGCCGAGCCCTCTGGAGGTGGCCTCCACGATCGTCCCGCCACCGGCCGTGCGGAATTCGGCGAGCTCGGCGGCCGCGGTCGCCACATCATCAAGGCGCATGTCCAGCCGGTTACGGCGATCTACCCGTGTCTCGTACAGATTCTCCAGCGTGATCTCATCGTCGCGCGCCTCGCCTTCGCCGAGATAGCGGGTGAGATCGCACAGGAGGTGTTCGTGGGTCTGAACGTGCCCGAGCCGATCCGCGGGGACCGGCCCGAGCACGGTCGAAACGACGCCGCTCTCGCCCACTAGGCGTCCGCGGGGTGATCGGCGAGGCTGACCTTGTTGGTCTCGTGCGCGAGGTAGGCGGCCACGGCGGTGATCAGACAGGACCCGGCCATGAAGACCGAGACGTAGATGGTGTGCGGCGCACCGCCACCCGCCGCGAGGAGGCTGGTGGCGATCAGGGGGGCGAGTCCGCCGCCGAGCACCGAGGCGAGCTGGTAACCGAGCGAGGCGCCGGTGTAGCGGGTCTTCGTGCCGAACAGTTCGGCCATGAAGGCGCCCATCGGCCCGTACATCACCGCGTGCACGGCCAGCGCGAGAACGTACCCGAGCACGAGCAGCGGCACGGACCCGGTGTTGATCAGCTGGAACAGCAGGAACGAGGTGAGCGCCAGGAGGATCGCGCCGGTGATGTAGATGGGACGCCGGCCGTACCGGTCGGACAGCGCGGCGAACAGCGGGAGGCACAGCATCGAGCCCACGGACGCGATCATCAGCGCGTTCAGTGTTGTGGAGCGCTGGTAGCCGGCCCCGGTCGCGTACGCGATCACGAAGGTGATGAGCACCGAGTTGGCGGCGAACGGACCGAATCCGATGAGGGCCGCCAGCACGACCACGCGCGGACGGGTCCGCAGCACCTCGACAATGGGCGGCCGGGCGGGCCGGTCACTGTCGGCGCGGCGTGCCTGCTCGAAGACAGGGCTCTCCGCCACGCCGAGTCTGATCCACAGCCCCACCGCGATGAGGATCACCGTGGCGGCGAAGGGGATCCGCCAGCCCCACGACAGGAACTGCTCCTCGGGCAGTCCTGAGACGAGGGAGAACACCCAGGTCGACAGCAGCAGGCCCGAAGGGGCGCCCATCTGCGCGACGCTGCTCCACAGGCCGCGGCGGTTCCCCTTCGCGTGTTCCAGCGTCATGAGCACCGCACCGCCCCACTCGCCGCCGACCGCGACTCCTTGCAGCAGCCGCAGCACGATGAGGAGGATGGGGGCCCAGACGCCGATCTGATCGTAGGTCGGCAGTACCGCGATGAGCAGGGTGGCCGCGCCCATCAGCAGGATGCTCGTCACCAGCATCCGCTTGCGCCCGAGGCGGTCGCCGAAGTGGCCGAACAGGATGCCGCCGAGCGGCCGCGCGGCGTACCCCACGGCGAGTGTGCCGAACGAGGCGATGAGGCCGACGCCCGGATCGACCGCGGGAAAGAAGATCTTGCTGAAGACCAGGGCCGACGCGGTGCCGTACAGCAGGAAGTCGTACCACTCCACCACGCTGCCCACATAGCTGGAGATGAGGACGCGGCGCTTGACCGCCTTTTCTGTTTGAAGGACATCGCTACGGTTCGAGTCGGGGTTGTCGGTGGTCATGTACGCCTCCAAGGGGTCTGGGTCGCCAGGGCGTTGAATGCGTCCAGCGAGGTCGGGTCGGCCAGGGTGTCGCGGCTCGCCACCTCGGACAGTGCGGCGCCCAGCAGGATCTTCTTCACCGGCAGTTCGAGTTTCTTGCCGGTACGGTTCCTCGGGATGACCGGCACGGTGGTGATCCCGTCGGGCACGTGGCGCGGGGAGAGGGCCTCTCGCAGCGCGATGGTGATCCGCCGGCGCAGGGCATCGTCCAGCTCGACGCCGTCACGTAGGGCGACGAACAGGAGCAGTTGGCCGGGGCCGCCGGTGCTGTCCTCCAGGTGCACGACCAGGCTGTCGTCTATTTCGGGCAGTTCTTCGACGACGCGGTAGAACTCCGCGGTGCCCAGGCGCACCCCGCCACGATTGAGGGTCGCGTCCGAGCGTCCGGCCACCGTGCAGCTGCCCGTCGCCGCGGTGAAGCGCACCCAGTCGCCGTGCCGCCACACGCCCGGGTAGGTGTCGAAGTAGGCGTCCCGGTAGCGGGAGCCGTCGGTATCGCCCCAGAAGCCGATCGGCATCGAGGGCATGGGCTGGGTGATGACCAACTCGCCGAGCACGTCGGTCACCTCGTTGCCCGGCTCGTCGTAGGCGGTGGCGGCGACGCCCAGGCAGGGGCCGGAGATCTCGCCGGCCCAGACCGGCTGCAGTGGGCTGCCCTGCAAGATTGCGGTGCACACTTCGGTGCCGCCGCTGCCCACGTTGAGCAGCACACCGGGGCCGAACTGCTCGTGCACCCAGCGGAATCCCTCGGAGGGCAGCGGGCTTCCCGCGGCTCCGATCTGCCGGAGCCGGGACAGATCGTGGTCCTTGGCCGGGGTGAGGCCTTCTTTGCGACAGGCCATCAGGAATCCGGGGTTGGCGCCCATGAAGGTGGCGCCGGCCTCCTCGGCCAGTCGCCACTGCCAGTCCAGGCCGGGGTGGAGCGGGTTGCCGTCGATCATCACGATCGAGGCGCCCACGAGCAGCCCGGAGACCAGTGCGTTCCACATCATCCATGCGGTGGTGGTGAACCACAGCATGCGGTCGCCGGGGCCCAGGTCCCAGCTGAGGGAGTGGTTCTTCAGGTGTTCCAGCAGGATTCCGCCGTGGCCGTGGATGATCGGTTTGGGTCTGCCCGTGGTGCCGGAGGAGAACAGCACGCACAGCGGGTGGGCGAACGGGACGGCGTCGAAGCCGGGTTCGGCGGGTCCGGCGAGCAGGTCCGCCAAGGCGACCGTGCCGGCGAGCTCCCCCGGCCCGTACGGTACGTGGACGGTGTGACGAAGAGTCGGCAGTCCGGTGCGGATCGCCGCGACTTCGTCGCGCCGGTCGATGTCCTTCGTGCCGTAGCGGTACCCGGTTACGGCGAGCAGGACGGTGGGCTCGATCTGGGAGAACCGGTCGATGACGCCACGGGCGCCGAACTCCGGTGCGCAGCTCGACCAGATCGCCCCCAGGCTCGCGGTCGCCAGGAACGCCACGAGCGTTTCCGGGATGTTCGGCAGGTAGGCCACGACCCGGTCGCCTCGGCCGACACCGAGGCCGCGCAGGCCGGCCCGGGCGCGGGCGACCTGGTCGGCCAGGTGCTCCCAGGACAGCTCCAGTGGTCCGCGGGTCTGCGAATGCGCCAGCACGGCGATGTCGCCGGGCGCGGCTCCCGTCGGCCGCAGGACGTGTTCGGCGTAGTTGAGAGTCGCGCCGGGGAACCACTCGGCTCCGGGCATCTCCCGTCGGCCGAGCACCCGGTCGTAGGGGGTGTGCGCGCGGACGTCGAAGTAGTCCCAGATCGACGACCAGAAGCCTTCGAGGTCCTCGACTGACCAGTGGTGCAGGTCGTGGTAGCCGGTGAAAGCGAGGTCTCGGGTGCGCTCCAGCCAGGTGAGATAGTCGCCGATCGCCGTGGCTCGGCGCGCGTCAGGAGCCGGTTCGCGCAGCATCTCCGGCTCGTTCATGTGATCGCCTCCTTGGTATGGCGGTGTCCCGGGCGCGGACGGTGGTGTCGTCATGTGAGGGGGCTTTTCAGCGTGGTCAGGGCGCCGTCGAGGAGTTCGAGCAGCAGGTCGGTCTCCTCGGCGGTGATGGTCAGCGGAGGGGCGACCAGGACGGCGTCGTTGATCCCGCCGGTCGCCGGGTAGAGGAGCAGCCCGTGGTCGCGGGCCGCGAGCACGATCGCGCGGGTGAGGGAGCCTACGGGCTCGCCGGGGCTTCGGGTCGCGCGGTCGCTGACCAGTTCCAGCCCTTGGAGCAGGCCGAGGCCGCGGACCTCGCCGATGACCTCGTGCCGCCCGGCCAGGTTCTCCAGACCCGCGCGCAGTTGCTTGCCGCGCGTTGCGGCGTTCGCCACCAGATCCCGGGACTCGATGGCCTCCAGGACGGCGAGCCCGACGGCGCTGCCGAGCGGGTTGCCGCCGTAGGTGTGCCCGTTGGTGACCGACGCGGTCCCGGCGGCGATGGTGTCGATGATGTGCTCGCTGACCAGCACCGCCGACACGGGCGCGTAACCGGCGCCCATCCCCTTGCCCAGGACCACCAGGTCGGGTCGTACGCCCCAGTGCTGCGCGGCCAGGATGGTTCCGGTACGGCCCAAGCCGGTCATGATCTCGTCGGCGATCAGCGGCAGCCCGCGCTCGCGGCACAGGCCGGCCAGCGCGGGAAGGTAGCCGTCGGGCGGTGTGATGGCACCGCCGGCCGCGCCACCGACGGGCTCCACCACCACGCCGGCCGCGGCGGGGCCGTGGGAGTCCAGCACGCGAGCCGCCCCCTGGGTGAGGAACGCGGTGAACGCCGCGTCGTCGCGGCCCTGGGCGAACCGGTAGGCGTAGGGCGGCGTGAGCTCGTTGAACCCGTGGAGCAGTGCTTCGGCGACCCACCGGCGCTGCGGATGGCCGGACAGCGACAGCCCGCCGAGGGTGGCGCCGTGGTAGCTCACCGCATGGGAGACGAACCTTGCCCGCTCGGGCTCGCCCCGCTCCCGCCAGTACTGCAGGGTCAGCCGCAGCGCGGTCTCGACCGCCTCGGACCCGCTGTTGCACAGAAAAACATAGGGATAGCCGGTCATGGCGCCCAGCCGCTCCGCCAATTGCTCGGCCTGCGCGTTGTGGAACGTCCCGCGGTGCGCGAAGGTGATCCGTTCCGCCTGCTCGCGCATGGCCCGCAAGACCTCAGGATCGGAATGGCCCAGGCTCGCGGTCACCGCGCCGGAGCATCCGTCGAGGTAGCGGCGGCCGTCGGTGTCGTACACGAAGACCCCACGACCGTGGCTGACGAAGGGCAGCTCCTCGCCGAAGAAGAACTTGATCAGGCGGCTGCCGTCGGGCTGCATCGCGGTGCGTTGCGGAGGCGGCGGGTGGTTCATGGGTGGTGGCTCCTGGAGTCCGAGCACATGCGGGCATTCCTGGATGAAAGATCACAAACAGGACTCTCATCGCTTGTACGAGGTACAGGATGTCTTGTACAACGGACAAGAGCAAGAGGCATGCGTGAACTTCGCGTTTCCCGCCTCGATGCTCAGCGGGGGCAGCCGCCCTTCGGCCGCCTCAGGAGATCTTGGAACGCAGTCCTCTGACCAGCAGCTCCAAAGCCATGGTGAAGCTGCCATCCATGGGCTTGTCCCGCCCGGAGTCCCATCTGGTCAGGAAGGCGTTGTTCTCCAGCAGTGGCAGGTTGCGCGTCAACGCCGGGAACACGTTGGGGTTGACCGCCCGCAGTTCCGCCGCGAAGCCCTTCTGCCAGCCGTCCTTGGCATCGGCGGGTCCTGCGGAAAGTTCCAGGGTGATCCATCCGAGCACGAACCCGATCACCGCGTTGTAGACGTGGACGAGCTCCTCCCCGGCGAATCCGGCCCGCTCCAGAACGCCTACCACGCGCTCCACGAAGGGAACCGCCGTCGTGGTCACCACCAACTGGGAGCCGATGATGGGAGCGAGGTTCGGATGCCGGTGCATCGCCTCTCGGCACAGCCGGGCCATCGCCATCAGCCAATCGTCCCAAGCCGTGCCCTGCTCGGACGGCAGAACGATCTCCTCCAGCACCCGTGCCGAGACCGCTGCCACCAATTGCGCCTTCGTGCCGGTGTGCCAGTACAACGCCGTGGGGTAGACCCCCATCTCCTTGGCGAGCGCGCGCATGGTCAGCGCTTCCAGTCCGTGCTCGTCCACGTAGCGCAGAGCAGCGTCCACCACCTCCCCACGCGACAACGGCGCGCGAGCCTCCCGCCGAGCACGGCTCTGCGGACCACTGCCCTCGCTCATCCAGTTTCCTTCCGTAGACGACCAGTCAAGACGAACCAAACGTTAGCCCGTGTCGACGTTTTGACGATCGAGCTCGATCGTCACCCTCAAGTGGTGTCGCCGGCGACCAATCGCACGCTGGACCTCAAGTCAGGACGGGCGGGCGGGCCATACCCGTTGGTGTCGAGTTCGCGCAGCAACGCCTCCATCAAGCCGGCGGCGGCGCGATCGCCGATCTGCTGACCGGCCGGGTCAACCCCTCCGGCCGGCTGGCCGAGACGATCCCCCTGCGCCTGGCCGACACCCCCGCCCACCTCAACTTCCCGGGAGCCGACGGCTCCGTGCTCTACGGCGAGCGGTTGTACGTCGGCTACCGCTACTACGACGCCAAAGACATGGAGGTCGCCTACCCCTTCGGGCATGGCCTGTCCTACACCACCTTCGCCTACTCCGACCTGCACACCGAGGTGGACGAGGGCGCCGTGCGGGTGCGGCTCACCGTGACCAACACCGGCCCGGTCGCCGGCAAGGAGCACGCGTGATCCGCACGTCCTTCAACGACAACTGGCAGGTACGGCCGAAGGTCAACCCCTTCGCTGAACTGTCCGGCCAGACGGTGCCGTTCCATGAGGTGAGGCTGCCGCACGACGCGATGATCACTGGTGACCGGGTCGATTCCATCGACGGCGGCCCGTCGGCGTATTTCTCCGGCGGCGTGTACGAATACCGCAAGACCTTCTTCGTTCCCGAAGAGCACCGGGGCAAGCGGATCGTCATCGAGTTCGAGGGCGTCTACCGTGACGCGGTCGTGCACGTCAACGGCGACTACGCCGGTCAGCGCCCGTACGGGTATTCGACCTTCTTCATCGACGCCGATCGTTTCCTACGGTTCGGGCAGGACAACGAGATCCGCGTCGAGGCCCGCGGTCATGAGGACTCGCGCTGGTACACCGGCGCGGGCATCTACCGCGACACCTGGCTGCTCGTCGGCGAGGTGGTCCGGATCGCGCCGGACGGCGTCCGCGTCACCACCCCCGACATCGACGCGGAGCGGGCGGTGGTCGAGGTCGCGACGACCGTGGTGAACGACTCGATCGCCATCCGCACGGTGGATCTGGTCACCGAGCTCCGCGACGCGACCGGCGCCGTCGTCGCCTCCGGCACCTCGGCGGTCACGGTGCTGCCCGGTGAACCGGCGACCGCCCGCCAGCGCCTCTACGTACGCGGCCCGGCGTTGTGGAGCGTGAACTCACCCGCCCTGTACACCTGCGACGTTGCGCTCAAGGACCTCGACGCCGAGCGCGTCACGTTCGGCATCCGTTCATTGCGGCTCGACCCCGAGCACGGGCTGCGGCTCAACGGTGAGAGCGTCAAGCTGCGTGGCGCCTGCGTCCACCACGACAACGGGCCGCTGGGCGCGGCCACGTTCGCCCGCGCCGAGGAACGCCGCGTGGGGATCCTCAAAGAGGCGGGGTTCAACGCGATCCGCATGTCTCATCACCCGATGAGCAGGGCCATGCTGGACGCCTGCGACCGGCTCGGCATGCTCGTGGTGGACGAGGCCTTCGACGTGTGGACGTCGGCCAAGAGCCCGTTCGACTACAGCCTGAACTTCCCCGAATGGTGGGAACGCGACATCGAGGCCATGGTCGCCAAGGACTACAACCACCCCAGCGTCATCATGTACTCCATCGGCAACGAGATCCCCGAGACCGGCACGCCCTCCGGCGCCGCGCAAGGACGCAAGCTCGCCGAGAAGGTCCGCGCCCTGGACGGCACCCGCTACGTCACCAACGCGATCAACAACATGCTCGCCGTCATGTCCGACCTGGCCACCCTGCGAGAGCAGGCGACGGGCGTCAACACACTGATGGCCGACGCTGGCGACATGATGAACGCGATCAGCGCCTCCGAGCTGGTCACCCAGCGCACAGCCGAGTCCTACAGCGTGCTCGACGTCGCCGGGATGAACTACTCCGACAGCCGCTACGCGCTCGACCGCGAGAAGTTCCCGGACCGGATCATCCTGGGCACCGAGACCTTCCCCACCCGCATCGACGGCAACTGGGCCCTGGTCCAGCAGCACAGCACGGTGATCGGCGACTTCACCTGGACGGGCTGGGACTACCTGGGCGAGGTCGGCATCGGCCGTCCCCAGTACGCCACGCCGGACGGTGCGCGACCCACGCACGTCGCGCCGTACCCGTACCTGCTGGCGGGCTGCGGCATGCCGGTGCCTGCCTCCTGTCAGCAGCGACCAACTCGGCATGCTCGGTCGCCTCTGACCCCGCGGCTCACCGCTCACGCCGGACGGCCGGTCCCGTCCGGGACCGGCCGGCCTGCGTGGACGCGACGGTGCGCTTGACCGTGGGTTGATCAAGGGTAGGGATGGGGCTCGGGGTTGGTCGCGCCGCCGTAGTCGGCGAATCGCTTGTGCAGCAGGGGCGGCGCGCTGGGCGGGCACAGGCTGAGGGTGTCCGGGGACCAGACGCGGCAGACCGTGAGACCGAGCTGGCGGACGTCTGGAGTGGTGATGTCGACGTAGCCGAGCTGTTTCCCGGTCCTGGCGAAGGCTGCCACCAGCGCTTTCACGCGGGTGCGGAGGTCTGGGGCCGCGTCGGGGGGCAGGTCGCTCGCCGAGGCCTCCACGTGGACGGCGAAGCGCTTGTCGATGATCGCGGCGTTGGCCGGATCCGTGTAATAGGCCACGTTGTCGTCGAGATCGAAGAAGCGGTCCTTGTCGGTGGCGTTACTGTCCTCGATGGCGGACTTGGCAGCCATCCAGTTGGCGTAGCGGAACACCGCGACGGCTTCGAGGAGGGCCTTGTACATCGCCTGACCCAGGCGCTGGTCGCTGCCCAGGCCCGCGACGACCGGCGCATTGCCGGGGTGCTCGTCGCGGTAGACGCAGGCGATGGTGAAGCCGGGCAGGTCGGGACTGGGCAGGAGATGGAACTCCGGGGGCGGCGTGCCTGGCGACCAGTGGCGGTCGATCAACCGGGCGAGGGCCCGCAGCCGGCCGTCAAGAAGGATCTTGATCGAGGGCTGACCGCCGTACCAATGCCCGATCACGCAGTCGAGCTGGATGAGCTCCTCCACCGCGCCGAGCAGGGCTTTGCCCGGGTCGCTGTGGGTCGCGGTGCCGGTGGTCACCGCGGCGTTCACCCAGGGCTCGCCGTCCTTGCGCCGGGGCAGGTAGCCGACCAGCGTGAGCTGGGCGGGCATCCAGTAGGGCTCGTCCGAGGTGAGCGAGTCGGCGGGCAGCCAGCTCATCGGGGCCTCGGGGTCGAAGTGCTCGAAAAGGAAGCCGTCGCGACCGAGCTGCTCTTCAGAGAAGAAGGACAGGCACTGATCGGACGGAATCCCGCGGGCGCGGCTGCTCATGGCACGGTGACTGGCGAACAGGAGCCGGTCGCGGTGCAGGGCGAGGAACGAGTGGTGGCAATAACGTTCGGCCGACTCCCCGAGTGACTTGATGAGGGGCTCGTCGAGCAGGATGCCGGCCCCGCCCAGGTGGTGGCGCTCGGCGGGGATCGGTCGGGCGCCGTACAGGACGTGCACGCCGGTGAGTTCGGCGCCGGCGATGGCGATGCGTGGTTCGCCACGTGAGCGGGCGCTGAACTTCAGCCGCGGTATCAGGCCGCACACCGGGTTCAGCATGCGCCGGGCCAGCACCCGGGTGCCCGTGTCGAAGGGTGTGGTCCGTGGGACGAGGCGCGCGGCCGGCGCGGCGATGCGCTGGTCAGCCATGGAGCCACTCCTTGGCCTGGAAGTAGAGCTCGGCTTCGTCGCGCTGCGCGACCGGCGAGCAGGCCGGGCAGCCGGGGATCTGCAGGACCTCGTTGACTGTCGTCTCCCATGTGGGGAGGTAGATGCACAGCATCTTGCCATGGGTGAAGGAGGCGCCCGTATGGGCAAGGTTGATCGCTTCCAAGGCGAGATGGGAGCAGAGCAGCGAGGACAGCGCCGGCAGCATGGGCGGACGTCCCCCCGACGCTTGTGCGCTGGTGAGCGCGTTTTTGTATCGGTGGTAGCCCGCGCCGTCGGCGAGGTTCATCGTGATGCGCGTTTCCAGACAGGTGTAGCAGGGGCCGCGGCCCGGGTGGAAGGTCGGGCCGACGAACAGGAAGGGCCCATCGATGGTGCCGTGCAGCCAGGGCATGCCGACTTCCAGGGCGATCCGGTTGAACAAGCTCACCGCTACCGGGTCCACCCGCGTATCGGCCCACACGGTGATGCCGCCTTCCCAGGAGGCGAACGTCTCGGCGACTTCGTGAAGCCGCAGCCCGTGCGTGGTCCAGCCGGTGTCGGCGGCGCTGAGCACCCCGAGGACGGGATCGTCGCTGGCGTCGGCCACGTCGAGCTCCGGATCGCTGGCCGCGATCAGCTCCGTGACGCGGGCGGCCATCTCGCCATCGCCGATCACCCGTATCGGGCGGGTGGGTGGCGGCGGCCCGGCGAGCAAGTCGGCGTAGCGGTCGAGGTAGTGGTCGAGCGCGCTCGTCGCACCGTCCTCGATCACGTCGAGCGTCCGCAACTGCTCCAGGAGCGAGGACATCTCCTCCATGCCGATGTTCGCCCGCGCGGCGAGCTCGGCCACGTCCCGGGAGCCGTCCAGAGCGTTCACCACCGGGAACAGCCAGCCGCGCCGGGCGTCGTCGGTGATGGTGTGCGAGGTGGCGCTCCACACGCCCTGCCTGAGCTCGACCGTGTCGGGGTCATGCCCGATGACCGAGAATGACCGCTTGATGCGCGGTGATGCGGACTGTGTCACGTATTCTCCTGCGGAAGCGGTCGGCCGCCCGGCCGGCCGAGGACGATCAGATGCAGCAAGGCGGTCCGCAGGCCGTCGACCCGGAGGACCTCGTGGGCCTCCTCGTCGTAGTAGGTCGACCAGTCCGTGCCGGCCAGGCCGAGCGCGGTCGCGGTGAGATGGACATGCTGGGCCATCGCCCCCACCTCGTGCAGCACGAAGCGCAGCCCGCGCGGGCCGTACTTGCGCATCGAGCGCCAGGGGCGTCCGACGAACAGCACGACGAGCGCCGCTCGGTCGATCGGCAGTAGGTCGGGCAGCTCGTCAAGGCCACAGCGCAGGAGCGCGGCCAGTTGCCGGGGGCCGCCGTGGCGGTCCAGGCAGTCCAGGCGAGGGGCGTATCGGTACAGGCCCGGCTCCAGGTCAGTCACCTCGCGTGCGGCGAGGTGGAGTTCGACCGGGTACAGTCCGCCGCCGCTGGGGACGGCGCGGTGCGGCCGGCCGGCCTCGTGGCCGAAGCACGCTCCGGCAGCCCGTAGCAGCGCGGCGGTCTCGGACAGCGTCACCGGGGCTCCGCTGAAGGAGCGGATGCTGCGCCGGGCCGCGATCACCTCATCCAGCGCCATCCGCGCCGGCGCCGAATCCGGTAGCTCGACGCGGCGCGTCGCGGGGATGCTCTCCTCATCGGTGTGGCTCAGCGTCTCCATGCTCGCGGTCGTGAGGTAGTCGGCCACCGAGCGCTGCAGCTGACGGTCGTGGCGGCGGAGCCGGCCAGCGTACAGGAACTCCTCGGCGGGCGAGGCCGACCGGGAGATCCCGAGATGGGAGTGCCGGAGCTGATTGGTGTGGAAGGCCGTGCTGTCCAGCCACGGGCCGGCCGCACGGAAGAAGTTGGTGCCGAGCGCCGAGCGCAGCACCGGCGAGTTCTCCATCTGTACCGATCCTTGAACGAGGTGGGCGGCATCAGTCATGGCAGGGGTCGGGGGTGCCGTGTCCCGGTCCGCGGACCACCCGGCGGCTGGCCCAGCTGCCGCCTGACACCCGGCCGCTGCCATCGGTGGCCGTCTATGACCAGTTGCTGCGCCGCCGTCC